>CAYVVK010000093.1:3688-13635 GCA_964454855.1 uncultured Phaeodactylibacter sp.
GCCCTGATGGACATTTTCAACTTCTTCCAGGCCAGTGATGAGTTCAACCCCCTGCGCGAAAGGCTGCTCTCGGAACTGACCCTCTATTTCATCCCCCTGCTCAATCCCGATGGCGCCGAGGTATACCAACGCTACAACGCCCTGGGCATTGACCTCAACCGGGACGCCCTGCGCCTGCAGTGCCCGGAAAGCCAGCTGCTGAAGCGCGTGCGCGACGAAACGGAGGCCGACTGGGGCTTCAACCTGCACGACCAGTCGAAGTATTACGCCGCCGGAGATGTGCCGAAGACCGCTTCCATCTCTTTTCTCGCGCCGGCCTATAATGTCGAAAAGGAGGTCAATGAGGGCCGCGCCAACGCCATGAAGCTGATCGTGGCCATGAATCAGGTATTGCAGGAATACATCCCCGGCAAGGTGGGTAAATACGACGATACCTTCGAGCCTCGCGCCTTCGGAGACAACATCCAGAAGTGGGGCACCAACACCATCCTCATCGAAAGCGGCGGCCTGGAGGACGATCCCGAAAAGCAATACCTGCGCCAGCTCAACTTCACCATGCTCCTGGCCGCTTTTAACGCCATTGCCTCCGGAGAATACCGTTCCGCCGATATCGAGGAATACCACAAACTGCCCTTCAATGAAAGCAGCCAGTTCTTTGACCTCTTACTGCGGGAAGTACAGGTACAGAAAGAGGGGAAATGGTACACGGTGGACCTCGGTTTCCGCCACAGCGAAGTGGAATACGACAAACACCAACGCTACTATCCCAGAGCAAGCATTAACGACATAGGCGACCTGTCTGTCTACTACGGATACGAAGAGCTGGACGCCCGTGGGTACAAGGCCATTTCCGGAAAAACCTACTCCAAGGTGTATTCCGGGCTGGATGCCCTGCGGCAGGAGGACATCCACGGCCTCCTGCAGCAGGGATACACCGTTTTCCAGGTAAGTAAAATGCCGGCACGCCGCCTCTGGGCCGAGCTGCCGGTAGAACTCACCGAGGCCGGGAAAAGCCCGGCCAATGAGGTGCGCCGCTACGGCAACCCTTCTCTGGTATTGCAGAAAGACGGGCAAACCCACTACGCCCTGATCAACGGTTTCCTGTACGGCCTGCGCGAAGGCCGGGAAGCCATTCGGGCCAGGATGCGCTGACCCGGGAACGATGAAGGGCTTCATTGTTGTTATTTAAGCCGTAGGCCAGAAAATGTGGAAATAAACGGGAAAAAGGATTAAATTATGCTCTACCTGAAAATCGGCAAGCCATATGGAAAACTCTAGTGTGATTGGAACCCTCTTCCTGATCGTTACCGGGCTCATTACTTAAAGGGTTGAGGGATAAGCAATTCTTCGAACGCTACCTCTTTGAAGTGGATGGCATACTCATCGATGGCGAATACCGGCGCCTGATCTCTTCCGGTTTTCTGCATAGCGGCTGGCTGCATTTCGGCTTCAACATGATCGCGCTGCTCTCCTTCAGCATGGCCCTGGAGATCATGTTCGGCTTCTGGAAGTTCGTGGGCCTCTACTTTTTCAGCCTTATCGGCGGTAATTTCCTGGCGCTGTACATTCACCGCAACCACGGGGATTACCGGGCAGTGGGGGCATCGGGGGCCATCAGCGGGGTCATTTTCTCTTCCATCATTCTGTTCCCGGAAAGTTCCATCTCTTTCGTCATCCTGCCGATATCCATCAAAAGCTGGATATTCGGCCTGCTGTTCATCCTCATTTCCGTATTCGGCATCAAATCCCAACGCGACAACATCGGCCATGAAGCCCACCTGGGTGGCGCCCTGGCCGGCGTGCTCGGCACCATCGCCATCGAACCCACCGTTCTACTTTACAACAGCTGGATCATCCTGGCCCTCACCCTCCCCACCACCGCCTTCCTGATCCTCATCGCCCGCAATCCTGCCGTGCTGATGATAGACAATTACTGGGGGGAAACCCTGCAAAAGATCAGAAACGCCGACTTCTCCATGGGCAGGGAAGAACCCGTAATGGATAAGGAAGAGGAGTTGGACCGCCTGCTGGATAAGATCCGCCACGAAGGTTTTGACAGCCTCTCCCGAAAGGAACGCAGCCGCCTGGATGAGCTGCGGGATGAGTTTCCCTGACCGCACCTCCAGGCTTCGTCCTGGAGAAGGGAAATACTCATTCATCAATTCTCCAGCTGGAAAGCCGGAGGTACTATTTCTCCAACCCGAAGGTTGGAGGTACGCAAAAGCTACAGCATGGAATTTTTCACTGGCCTGGAAGAACAGGTATGGATGGTACTCGATATTTTCATTGCCATGGTGCTGGGTGGCATCATCGGTTATGAACGGGAGGCCCGCAAAAAACCGGCCGGTTTCCGCACCAATATGCTTATTGCCGGCGCGTCTGCACTCTTCCTCTTCCTGGGCAGGTCACTGGCCCTGTCCATGCAATCCGAAATGGGCTCCGAAGCCCTGGGTGTAGACCCCACCCGCCTTATTCACGCTATTATTGTGGGCATCAGTTTTATCGGCGCCGGCACTGTACTGAAGAGCCCTAAAGAACAGGAGATCAAATACCTGACCACCGCCGCCACCATTCTGCTCTCGGCAGGAGTAGGGATCTGCGTAGCCATGCACTATTACCTGCTGGCGGTGGGCGTTACCATACTCGGCCTGATCGTCAACAGCGTACTGAAACTTATTGAATAAAGGCGGGATTAGTGATAAAGGAACTGTCCGTTAAGGCTTCCAGGAAAAGGATCAGGTTTTCCTTTTCCTCTTCGCTGAGGCCGAGAGGCTCTATAAATCTGCTTTTATTGGGATGGTTGCTTCCACCGCTGTCGTAGTGCTCGATCACGGCGCGCAGGGAGGGCAGGCTGCCGTCGTGCATATAGGGCGCCGTAAGGGCAATATTGCGCAGAGTGGGCACCCGGAAGGACCCTTCATCCTGCGGCAGGCCGGTGACGCGCATGCGGCCGGGGTCCTGGTAGCTGTCGTACAGGCCGTTGTTGCGGAAGCTGTTGTCGGTGAAATTAAAGCCGGCGTGGCAGCCCGAGCATTTTGTCCTGGCGGACCCAAAGAGCAACATGCCTTTTCTTTCCCCCTCACTGAGTGTGCCTTCCTCTCCCTGCCGGTACCGGTCGTAGCGCGAGTTTCCACTGATCATCGTCCGCATAAAGGAAGCCAGGCCGCGGGTAATGGTAAAAGGGGTAGCCTCATCCGCATAGGCTTTCCGGAACAGATCCCGGTAGGCGGCCTGCCGGTTGAGGCGGCGGGCGGCCTCCAGAATGGAGAGGTTCATCTCATTGTGGTCTTCAATGGGAACGATAGGCTGCAGGCCCAGCTTGGCCACTCCACCATCTTTGTTAAGCTGTTCGAGATAGGCTACATTGGCCAGGGTGGGCGAATTGCGAAGGCCCAGCCTCCCTCCTACCCCGGGGCTGATGGGCAGGCTGTCGGCAAAGGCAAGGGATTGCTTGTGGCAGGAAGCGCAGGAGACGGTAGAGTCCTGAGAGAGAATGGGGTCGTAGAAAAGTTCCCTGCCCAGGGCTACCCGGGCGAGCGTGAGCAGGTTATCTTCGGGAATATCCGGCATGGGAAAGCCCGGCGGCAAAGCCAGCTCATAAGACATATCCTGCGGCAGGGCGCCATCGTCTTTTCGGCAACCCTGCCACAGGATAAGAACGCTAAAAATCAATATAGAAAAACCGTATTTTGACATCAATGCTTACTGGTGCTTGTACTTAAAGGCAGCCCCCATATTTTCGCGAAACTTCGCGGCCAGCTCCATATTGTCACCGGTATGGGTGAAGTAGTCCTTGCTGAGGTCGATCTCTGTGAAGAGCTTCGCCAGGTCGAACTCGAAGTGGTAGTGGCCCGAGCCTTTTTCCACATCTTTGTGGGTCACGAATTCCAGGTTCTTTAGCATGTTGTTGGTGCCGAGGTGGAAACTCATGATCTCATCGGGCGTTCCATCCCCGTCGGTATCTACTCTGCCGTCTACACGGATGAACTTATAGCCCGAGTTCCAGTTCCAGTGCATGCTGGGAAACTGTACGGAAAGCGGGTCGTTCTCTTCGCGGCTGGTGAAGTCCTCCTCGCTTTGGCCGTTGGCCTCCGGATCGACGCCGATGAAGAACTTCGCCATGTGGTAATGGCCGTCCTTTACATTACCTACCTCCTGCATGCCGGCATCGGGAGCCACCAGCAGGTATTTGTCTTCAATAGCGGTGGGTGTGCCTTCTTCGGCCATAAAGGTGATACCGCCTACATAGAAGTTGGCGATGCTGAATTTTACGGCAGTGCCGTTGATGTCGTAGATGGTAGCCGTATCGTAGGGTTCCCCATCTACTACATAATTAAAGCCAAACTCGATCATCGTCTCGCCATCGATGGTGGGTTCTTCATCGTCCTTGTTACAAGCGGTGAATAAGAGCGCAGCGGCCAGCAGGCCGACAAAAGCGGTAAAAAGCCAGGTGTAAGATCTCATGTGGTTTATGTTTAATAGAATAATTGAATAAATAACGTGATAATCAGTGATCTCTGCTGTAGGGCCGAGAAAATATTTCGGCAGCCCAACAGACAATATGCAGCTCCAGGTTCTCTTCGATCCGGATCTGCACGCGTACGCTGTCCCCGGCGGGCAGGGTTGCCCCATCCCCGGGCGTGATAAATTCTATGGACGGCGCCTTACCCCAGGCCAACGGCCAGTGACCGGAATAACATGGCTGTTGAATTGTTCAATTTTGGAAAATACCGTCCGGCAACAAACAGCAGTTCAGCCTGTCTCCATAACCGGAACAGCCCACTCAAAAATGAGCGGGATAAGCAAAAGGAGCGCAATGGGATCAGCAGGGTGGGTGGAAAATGTCGTCGGAGAGGCACTCACCGGCCTCATCGAGCTGGTGAAAAGCAGGCCGGTAAAGTGTAGCGGCGAAAGCTTTGATGGAGGCCGTATCGGATTGCAGGTAAGGTGAAAAACCGGATTTCTCTTCCTGTGTGCCCGGTGCGGGCGCCTCGTCAGAGTTATCCGTATCGATGGCTTTGGCGGTTACCACTCCTATGTAGCACCTGCCGCTGCACATCAGCTCCGGCTCGAAGCGGTTCTCACAAAGTTCATCGGCGATGTAATCCCGGTTCCAGTCCATCCACACCAATACTCCGGGCAAATAGAGCAGTTGCCCGAGAAATAAGAGCAGGAGTGATATGGCTGAAAAAACTTTCACGCTGCAAATATAAAAAAAGCCGTGCCAATTGCACGGCTGATCGAATAAGGATTATACAAAGTTTAGTACATGACATTGATTTCAGGGATGCTGGGCATCAAGCTAAATGACTTCATGTATAGTAACAATATCATCCATAGCATTGCTTCCCGAAGGAAGCCAGCATCCATATCTACCGGCCTAAAAGGCCGCAGCATCCTTTTCGGCGCCGTGGCGCCGGAAAGTAGTATCTATAGCATCTGCCCCAGCCCGGGATTCCGAGCCAGATCACAGGCCCCGCGCCCGTTCCACCAGTTGCAGAAATTCCTGGCGGTAGCCGAAGGGATCGTAGCTTACCGCGCCTCTCGCCCAATCCAGGATCTTATCATAGGAGGTTTCTCCCTTGTATTCCGAATCCCGAAGTTCCAGGCCGAAGCTGGCCACGGAAGCAGCAAAGCGCATATTCTCAGAGGCCTGCAGGAAACCCCGCCCTTCGTCCATTACTTCCATATTCAGCAGTCGGGATTCCTCTTCATCGGGGAACTTATAGCGGAAATCGATGGAAAAGGAAGGCACGCTCAGCGAGCCGCCGCCACTGCCGGCAGGTTTGATCTCGTACAGGGCGGTGATGGTTTGGCCGGCGCCGATCTCTCCGGCGTCTTTCTTATCGTCTTCGAAATCTTCATTGTTCAGCACCCGGTTCTCATAGCCGATGAGGCGGTAGGCTTCAACCACACTGGGGTTGAAATCCACCTGTACCTTGACGTCCTTGGCTACTGTGTAGAATTTGCCGAACTCGTGGATGAACACCTTGCGCGCCTGTTCCAGATTATCCATGTATTCATAGGTGCCGTTGCCGTGGTTGGCCACCTGCTCCAGCAAGGCTTCGTTGTAGTTGCCCTCGCCTACCCCCAGGACGGTCAGGAAGACGCCCGACTCGCGCTTTTCTTCGATGAGTTTTACATTTTCCTCCTGGCTGGACGGCCCCACATTGAAGTCGCCATCAGTGCCCAGGATCACCCGGTTGTTGCCGCCTTCTATGAAGTTGGCTTCCGCCACCTCGTAGGCCGTGATGATGCCCTGTGCTCCGGCGGTGCTGCCTCCGGCGCCCAGTTTGTCGATGGCGCTCTTGATGGCTGCTTTTTCACTGCCGGGTGTAGAGGGCAGCAGCAGGCCCGATTGGCCGGCGTAAGTTACGATGGCGATGCGGTCTTCGGCCGACAGTTCATCCACGAACATCTTAAAGCTCTCTTTGAGCAAGGGTAGTTTATCCTCGCTGCTCATCGAGCCGGATACGTCGATCAGCAGCACGATATTGGAAGGGGGCAGGGCTTCCTGCGGGATGCTCTTCCCCTTGATGCCGATGCGCACCAGCCGGTGCGCCGCATTCCAGGGACAGCCGCTTACTTCGCCGTTTAAGGCAATCGGGATGTCTCCGGCGGCATCCGCATAATCATAGTTAAAATAGTTGACCAGTTCTTCGGTGCGAATGGCGTCCACCGGCGGCAGCTGGTTCTTACTCAGAAAACGCCGGGTATTGCTGTAGGAACCGCCGTCCGCATCGATGGAAAAGGTGGAGGTGGGCTCTTCGGCAGTCAGGATAAAAGGGTTTTCGATGATCTCATTGTAGTTCTCCCCGTCGGCAGAGCCGTCATCCACCCTGCCGAAATTACCGTCGGAGTAGGCTTCACTGGAACTTAAAGCCAAATCTTCATCGGAATCACATCCGGCCAGTACAAGCGCCACGCCCAGGGCATAAAACAATAGTTTCTTCATGGTGTCTCTTAGTTACATTATGGAAAGTGGGTTGTCGCCCATAAGACGAGGGCCTGCGGGAAAGGGTTGGGTTCAAAGAGCGTTTTTTCCGGCCGATGCCGCTTCTGCCCTTTTGAAGAAAAATAGTACATTGGCCCCTGACGCAACAAGCAAAAAGACAGAACATGAAATCATTCAGCAAATATATAGGGCTGGCCCTGCTAATGGCCGCCTGCCAGCCTTCCGAAACGACGGGAAATGAGAAAGCGCCGCCCGTACAGCCGGGCGAAACTCCTGCCGGCATGGCCTACATTCCCGGAGGAACTTTTAAGATGGGCGGGAAGACCGAACAGGCCGACCCCGATGAATTCCCCAGAAATGAGGTGACGGTAACGGCCTTCTACATGGATTCCACCGAAGTCACCAACCACGAATTCCAGGAATTCGTAGAGGCCACGGGCTATGTCACCATCGCCGAGCGCCCGCTCGACTGGGAGGAAATGGCCAAACAACTGCCTCCTGGCACTCCCAGGCCGCCGGACAGCCTGCTGCAACCGGGCGCCCTCGTCTTCCAGCCCACCAGCCAGCCCGTCTCCCTCGATGATGTATCGCAGTGGTGGAAATGGACGCCGGGCGCCAGCTGGCGCCATCCCCGGGGGCCGGGCAGTTCCATCGAAGATAAGATGAACCACCCGGTGGTGCAGATCGCCTGGGATGACGCGGCAGCCTACGCCAAATGGGCGGGCAAGCGCCTGCCTACCGAGGCGGAATGGGAGTGGGCGGCCCTGGGCGGCATGAACGACCCAATCTATCCCTGGGGCAATCAGGCCGCCGGCGAAGGCACTCCCAAAGCCAACTTCTGGCAGGGCATGTTTCCCTACGACAATACCGAAGAAGACGGATTCTACGGCACGGCCCCCGTCAAAAGCTTCCCTCCCAATGGTTACGGCTTGTACGATATGGCGGGCAACGTCTGGGAATGGTGCGCCGACTGGTACCACGCCGGTTATTATCAGCAGCTGGCTTCCAATAAAAGCAATGAAGGCCCTCAGGGGCCCGAGCAGCCGTATGACCCCATGGAGCCATACACGCCAAAGCGGTCCATGCGCGGAGGCTCCTTCCTCTGCAATGACGATTACTGCAGCGGCTACCGGGTGGCGCGGCGCATGAAGTCCAGCCCGGATTCGGGCCTGAACCATACGGGTTTCCGGTGTGTAAAGAACGTGGGAACGTGGGAACGTTAAAACGTTTTACCGTCCGTCCATAATGAGGGAGCGATCGTCCAAAAAATTTGTTAATTGGTGGCGCCCTGTTCTACCTTGGTAGCCGCTTATCAGGAAATACCTAAACACCCCGACATGAAGATCCAGAACACAAAAGAATACGCCGAACAATTCCGCTATACCTTATTCAAGATGCCGGAGGCCTATCGCTTCATCCGGCAGTATCGTTTGTGGGAAGGTTTCTGGAAGTATGGGTGGATCACCCGCTTCCTGATCTTCATTGCCGTTTTGCTCGGCCTGAAGTTCCTCTCCATCGCCATCCGGTGGATAGGGCGTTTCAGCCATAGCAGCAATGCCACCGAAGCCATCAGCAGCATGGGCATGATGGCGCAGGAATTCTTCACGGACGGCTTCGGCTTTCTCTTCAGCGGCGGCATGAAATACGCCATGCTGGTACTGCTGGAAGTGCTGGTCTTCCACTTCTCCCGCCAGACGCTGCGCATCCTGAAAGGCAGCAGTGAAGCCCCCACATTCGACAATTTCGTAAAGGCCCAGGTGCGCATGATCAAGATCGCCGCCTTTTCCTGGGCCATGGAACTGGCCTTCACCATCGGCTTCAAGATATTTTTCGGCATTTTCAGCTTTGTGGACTTCCTGCAGCCGGCCTTCATCTTTGCCGTGCAGTGTTACTTCCTCGGATTTGCCATCCTCGATAACTACCACGAACAGTTTGAACTGACGATCAAGGAAAGTAGCCGTTACGCCCGGCGCTACATCGGAGTGGCGGCGGCCACCGGCCTGGAGCGGCGCGTCGCCGAGGTCTCGTCCCGCACCGACGGCAGTGGCTTCCGCCCTGGTGATGTACGAAATTGCCGACTTGCATATACTGGGTAAAGACGCGCTGGCCAAAGAGGAGGATATTGTTTAGGAATTGGGGGCTGGTTTTTGGATTTGGCATCGGGCAAAGCAGCCGGGGGCGAGACAAGTATCCCCCCTTTTACGCTTCTTTTTCTTATTTTTGCGCAGCTTTAATCAAAAGATCCTCGAAATATGCAACCCAAGAATTTTCTCCTCGCCCTGGCTTTGCTGCTGGCCCTTCCTTCCTTCGCACAAGTAGACCTCATCGACAAGGTAAAGGACAATAAAAGCGAAAATGCCAAGGAAGGCTTCCAGTGGGAAACCGTGATCGATGTAGAACGGCTGGCCGTAGAAAACCAGGGCGCTTCCGGCACCTGCTGGAGCTACAGCACCAACTCTTTCCTCGAATCGGAAATGGCGCGCATGGGCAGAGCGCCTGTCGACCTTTCTGAAATGTTCATCGTACGGACTACTTACCAGGACAAGGCCGAGCGCTACGTGCGTATGCACGGCAACCTCAATTTCGGGCAGGGCGGCGCCCTACCCGATGTGTTCGATATGTATGAAAAGTACGGAATCGTGCCCGAATCGGCCTACGCCGGCCTGAATTACGGCCTGGACTACAACCGCCACGGCGAAATGGAGGCAGTGCTCAAAGGCATGCTCGACGCCATCGTGGCCAACAAGAACAAAAAGCTCACTCCGGTTTGGAAGGAAGCCTACAACAAAGTGCTCGATGTGTACCTGGGCGAATACCCCGAACAATTCGAGTATATGGGTAAAACCTACACCCCTCAAAGCTTTGCCAGTGAGGTGGTGGGCATCAATGCCGATGACTACATACAATTCACTTCCTGGACGCACCACCCCATGTATGAGCAGTGCATCATCATGGTGCCAGATAACTGGGCCTATGGCATCTCTTATAATGT
>CAYVVK010000094.1:0-12370 GCA_964454855.1 uncultured Phaeodactylibacter sp.
TCACCAGTATGGCCGGCACCTGGATGTCTTTTGTCAAAGGCTTCGGTGGAATGAGGGTCTTCGAGGATATGGTGCAGTTCAGCCCCTTCATCACCAAAAAGTGGCAGTCCTATTCCTTCAAAGTGCGTTTCCGCGGCTATTACCTCCAGGTGGAAGTGGGCCAGGAAAAGACCCGCATCAGCAACCATACCGATAAGGCGTTAAGGATCAAACTCTACGGCGAGGAGGTGGAGTTGCCGGCGGAAGGCAACGTGGAAGCCGCTCACTCCTGAAAAATCTGGAAAAATCTCAAAACACAAATTATTTTACCATGAAACATTTAATCTGGATAAGCATCTTTTCTCTGCTCGGGCTTACCGCTTGTCAAAATGATGCCGGTACCTCCGGTGAACAAACTACAGAGCAGGCTGCCGATAACAATACTGTCGCGAATACAGCACCTGCCTCAGCAGAGTCTGCCGTAGGCGATGCCCCCCGTCAGGCACAAACCGGCTCCTTCCTGCCCGCCCGCACCCCGGACAGCTCTCCGGTGGTGGATATACTGCTCAAAGACTTCTGGGTATTTGAATACTACGTGGTGGACGACCCGGCTATGCGCGCGGCCAACAAAGGGCTCTGGTTCAATTTCTACCCGGACGGCACCTTCGAGTCGGGCCACTGGCAGGAAAAGGCCGGCTATGGCTCCTGGAGCTTACGCAACGAAGAAGGCAAGCGGGTGCTCTACCTGGACAATATCGTGGACGCCCTGGACGGCGTATGGGAAGTGCAGGGCATCAATAAAGAGCAGGACACCATGACCTGGGTAGGAATGAAAAACAGCAACTACGCCGGGGCGATCACCAAGGTGATCAACCTGCTGACCCGGCCCACCAAAGCGCAGTTTGGCGTGGAAGAATAACCAGCCGGAAGTATGAAATAGCACGTAAAAAAAACCATCCCGAGTTAATCGGGATGGTTTTTTTATTCCATACAACCGGAAGGGTTATTCGAAATTATATTCCCCGGTCAGTACATTAAAAGAAACGTCGTAGTTGCCGGCGGGAACCGGGATATTGGGCCCGTCCTGGGTACCAACACCGGAGGGGAAGCCGGTAGCACCCCAGTTGGTGCCCCAATCGTCATTCAGGCGGAATTTAGCCTCGCCATCCACCAGGTCAATATTGATCCTGACCACGCTGGGGGCCATGGGGTCGGGAGTCATATCCGTATCCACGTCCCAGCCTCCGGGAGTAGCCGAACCGATAATGCCCACGGAAGAAGATTCAAAGAAATACTCTCCGGTGAGGGCATTGAAGGTTATCAGATACAGGCCAAAAGTAACCGGAATGTTGGCCCCATCCTGAACAGCCGTACCGGCAGGGAAGTCTGCTGCTCCCCAGTTGACGGCCCAGTCGTTATTGGCGCGGAACTTCACCTCGCCATCCGTCAGGCCGACGAGGATAGAAAAGGTGCCGTCGCCATTGTCGGCCATGTCGGTATCTTCGTCCCAGCCACCAGGCGTAGCGTCTCCGATGATGCCTATGGATTGCAGCATGAAATCTTCACGGACGAATTCGATGCTGTATTCCAGCGACTTGTCGTTGAAGGTGATCTTGTAGAAAGCCTCGGTGCTGTCCGGCGGGAAAACGATATTGTTCTCGCTAAACTCGTCAGCCACGCCATCGCCTTCCGTATCACCATAGTTCTTGCCCATGAAGTTGGGCATTTCGGCAAATTTGAACTCATCGCCGGGGGAGAGCAGGATCTCGTCCAGCACCCAGGTGTTGTCGGCAGCCAGGTTGAACTGATGCTCTGCACCTGCAAAGTTATTGAAAGTCCCCAGCAGGTACAGCCCGCTGAGGTTGGTGGCAAATTCTACGGCCGGGCGCACGGTGTAGGTCAGGGTCTCATCGTTGAAGCGGACGTTGACCATGCCGCTGAAGCCACAGTCGGTATCGGCATTACCTCCGGGAGCCTTGTTGCTTTCCATGATGCCGTCGCAGTTGCCATCGCCCCAGTCTTCGTCACACCAGTCTACACAGTTCTTGATCTTCCATGCCTCTCCCTGCAGGTCCACTTCCCGGATCTCCCAGGTGTGGTCGGCAACGAGAGTCATCACATCGGCGCCCCAGCCATTGAATGCTCCGGCGATGAACATTTCATTATGGTTGGCCGCGAAAGGCAGCAGAGAAATTTCAAAGGTAGTGCTGCGGTTGGTGGTTTGCCCTTTGGCATCCATGACGGTGATATTGAGCGAATAGGTGCCTGCACCGAGGTTTTCGGCGCCAAAGCTGGCGCCCTCGACGACTAGGCTGTCACGGGTGCCGGACAGGCTTTGGGTTTCGGAAGCGATTTCGTTGCCCGCACCATCGTTCAGGGTAACGCTTGCCTCCGCCAGGGGGGAAGATTCACCATCGGCCACAATGACCTTGATGTCGAAGTTGCCTACCACGATCTTACTGTTGTTGGCCGGCGAGATGGATACGATGCCGGGGGCAAAGTCCGTCAGGCCTTCCACATCGACCTCCTCCTTGGTACAGGACGTGGCCAGCAGGCCGGCCGCCAGAAAGAGAGAAAATATTTTGATTAAGTTTTTCATGTCAGATTGAAATTGAAAATTTGCAAATTTTCGGGTTTGCCGAAGCCCGGTTGCATCGCGGCAACCAGGCTTCGGCACTAAGGTTTAGTAGCCTGGATTTTGTGTCAGGTTAGAATTGGCCCGCACTTCCTCTTCCGGAATAGGGTAGAGGTTGAGGAAAGGCTGCGTAGCCTGTCCTGCTTGTACGTTGCCCTTCCAGGCCCATACGCCGTTTTCCGTGAACTGGTTGAACCGGATCAGGTCCGTGCGGCGGTGGGCTTCCCACCAGAGTTCGCGGGCGCGCTCGTCCAGGATGAAATCCAGGGTCAGGTCTTCCGCCGTGATTCTACCGGCATTGCCATCGTAGGCGCGCTGCCGCAGGGCGTTGATGAAGTCAACGGCCGTGGCCACATCGCCATTGGTGGCGCCACGGAGCACCGACTCTGCGTACATCAGGTGTACTTCGCCAAAGCGGAACATGGGGAAATCCGTATCCACGAAGGTCAGGTCAGACCCGATGGTCCCGTCAGAAGCTACATTCTGAAACTTCGGTGCGGCATAGCCATCAGAGAAGGTGTTGATGGTCTCCACCGACTTATTCTGCCCTTCGGTGAAAAAGATGGCGCGTTCGTCCAGTTCGCCTGTCTCATCAGGGAACAGGTCCACCAGAGAAGGCAGGGTGCGAAGCCCGCCCCAACCATTGTTGACGCCAAAGTTTTCCGCCACCATGGCCCCGCCCAGTGCAGCGTGCACCAGATAGGTGGTGCCGCCGAAGGTCTGGGTGGCTTCACCGTCGAAATTGACGGCAAAGATGATCTCGTCGGAGGTGTGGTTGTCCGCCAGGAAGTTGAGGTGATAGTTGTCTTCCAAAATGTAGGCGCCGGATCCGATCACCTTGTTACAAGCCTCGACACACTCATTGTAGTATGTCTTGCCGGTGTAGACTTCACCATTCAGGTATAGTTTAGCCTGCAGCATCCATACTGCGGCCCGGTCAGCACGGCCGTAAGGGGCAGTGCCCGGGGCAAGCATGTCATTCTCGATGGCGTTCAGCTCGCTGACAATGAAGTCGAACACTTGCTGACGGCTGGCTTCCGAAGGCGCGCCGCCGCCAACCACCTGGTCTTCCGTATAGAATGGAATGTCACCGAACATGTCAATGCCGTGCCAGTAGCTAAGGGCGCGCAGAAAACGGGCTTCCGCACGGAAGGCGGGTATCTGGGCTGCAACTTCATCGCCTACATTACGGGAGTCTATCTTCTCAGGCGTGGATTCCCGCAGGAATTCATTGACAAGAGAGACCTGGAAGAATATCCGGGAGTAAAGAGCGCGTATAAACTGGTTGCCCGAACCCCAGGTTTGAGTGACGAGGTTGGGAAGCCCTTCGTCGTTCCAGGCAATTATGGCTTCATCCGTAGGCAACTCCTGCAACTGCCAGTACTGGCGCAGGTAGCTGGAGAAACCTTCATCCAGTGATTTAATATCCGGGTTGCCCGCGGGGCCTTGTTGGCCGGTTACGGCCAGGCCGGCGTACAGGCGCGCCAGAAAGCGCTGGTAGGAATCATCTTCTGAAAAGAATACCTCCGGCGTAGCCTCGTTGCGAGGCTGTACGTCCAGGTCAGTGCAGGCAGATAAGGCTACCAGCACCAGGATCAGGGATATATTAATGATCTTTTTCATGGATCTCTTATTTAGTGTTCAATAATTACAGGCCAAGGCTTAGCCCAAAAATAAATGCCCGGGGGCGTGGATACGGTGCATTGTCAATTCCTCCGATACCGACTTCAGGGTCCAGTCCGGAGTACTCTGACCATACCAGCGGGTTCTGCGCTGTAGCGTACAGGCGCAAGCTGCTGAGGCCGTTGCCGGGCCGGAAAGTGTAGCCCAAAGTGATATTGTCGATACGTGCAAAGGAGGCATCCTCCACGTATACATCGGAAAAGTACTGTGGCGTAACGAACTGATTGACGAGGACGGACTCGTGTACGTTGTTCAGGAAATATCGGTCATCACCGATATTTACTCCTTGAACACGCTGAAAGAACCCACGGTTTGACGCATTGTTGTTATATACGTAGTTTCCAAGGGAGCCGCGGATGGTGAAGGCTAAGTCAAAGCCTTTGTAAACCAGGTTGGAAGTCAGGCCCAGCAGTAAGTCAGGAGCAGGTGAGTTGAAAACCCGGCGGTCTTGCTCGTTGATGATGCCGTCGCCATTCTGGTCGACGTACATTTCCAGGTCGTCGCCTTCCGCAACAGGGGCGCCATCCTCACTCAGGATGTGCTCAAACACGTAGAAAGCATCGATTTGCTCGCCTACACGCAGGATCTGGACATTATTGCCGACACCACCGGCAATGCCGCCGCGCAGGATACCGGCATCGCCGCCGATGGCGCTGATCGCCAGCACTTCGTTGCGGTTATAAGCCGCGTTACCCGATAAGCTCCAGCTCAGGTCGGGGCGATTGACCACAGTGCCGTTCAGGGTCAGTTCCACGCCGCTGTTCTGAAGTTCGCCGATGTTGGTCAGTACGCGGTCGGAAAGGTTCGTACCGCTCGGGATGGCCACTTCAAACAGCAGCTCATCCGTATTCTGCTGGTAATATTCGATAGAGCCGTTAATGCGGCCGTTGGCAAAGCCGAATTCAAGGCCGGCGTTGATGGAGGTCGTTTCCTCCCACTGCAGGCCGGAATCATAGGGGTCGGGGCGTGCCGTATTGATGAATATCGGGTTGCCGTCTGCGTCAGTACCGATCTGGTACTGTGCCCGCTGGTCGCTGAGGCTGTAGCGCGGCAGGTAGGCGTAATCCCGAATATCCTGGTTGCCCACCACGCCATAGCTCACACGCAGTTTGAGGTCAGAGAAAATTTCATTCAAGCCTTCGGCAAAATCCTCCTGAAGGATGCGCCATGCAAAAGCCGCGGAGGGGAACAATCCCCAGCGGCTTTCCGGGCCGAAACGGGTGGAACCGTCGCGGCGCAGGGTCGCCGTCAGCACGTAGCGCTCGTCGAAGTTGTAGATGGCGCGGCCCCAGAAGGAGATCAGCTTATTCTCAAAGAAGGAATTGCTGGGAAAAACATCCTCTGCTATGTCGGGGCGGATGGCGCCGAATTGGTCCGTGGATAGGTTCTGAGCTTCAAAAATGGGATACTCTTCGTTGAATTCCTGGTAAGAATAACCTGCCGTGAAGTCAAAGCGGTGGCGCTCGCCAATGAGGCGCTTATATTTCAGGTAAGCATCAAACAGATAATTCGTACGCGTGTAGTTTTCAACCCGGATCAGGCCGTTGAAGTTAGAGACCTGCGTATTGACATAAGTGGTAGGCTCAAAAAGGGTGCTTTCGCCCTGGTTGACGTCAACGCCCATATTCGCTTTTACGCTCAGGCCCTCCACCAGTTGGTCCAGCTTGTACTCAATATCCATGTTGCCGAGGGTGCGGAAGGTCTGGCCATCGTTCTGGCGCTGCTCGATGGCGGAGATCGGGTTGCGGGGCGCCAGGGAGTTGCCGTATTCAAAGAAGCCGGCGAAGGCTTCATTGTCGGGGTCAAGCACCGGCTGCGTGGGATCGAAATCCCATGCGGCTCCGATGCCGGGGTCAAAAATGTCCCGGGTACGGGCGCCACGCAGGTTGGTGTTCACCAGCAGCTTGTCGTCAAACAGGCGGTGGTTGTAGTTCAGGCTGAAGTTGACCCGCTCCGTTTCGGAGCTGCGGATGATGCCCTCCAGGTTCTGGTAACCGGCCGAAATACGGTAGCCGTTATCGGCGCCACCGCCGGTGACGCTCAGGTTGTGGCTTTGCCCCTGTGCCGTACGCAGTACTTCATCGAACCAGTTGGTATTGGCATTGCCCAGAGAACTGAGGCGGCTGGGGGCGAAGAAGGTCACTACATCGCGGAAATTCTCGGCGTCCAGCATGCCGGGGTTCCCGCGAATCTCACTGATCGTGTAATACCCGTCGTAGTTCACGCTCGGGCGGCCTCCGGACAATCCTTTCTTGGTGGTGATCACGATAACCCCGTTGGCGCCCCGCGAGCCGTAGATGGCAGTGGCGGAAGCGTCCTTCAGAACGGTAAAGGATTCAATATCCGCCGGGTTGAGGAAGTTCAGCGGGTTGCGGCCGCCGGCGAAGCCTTCGTTATCGATAGGCATGCCATCGATCACATACAAGGGCTCGTTAGAAGCATTGATGGAAGTGGCGCCACGGATACGAATGCTGGATCCGCCACCCGGAGACCCGTCGCCCGGTGAGATCTGCACACCGGCTACTTTACCCGTAATGAGTTGCTCCGGGGAAACGATCGCCCCTCTGTTGAAGTCTTTGCTTTCAATTTTCGCCACCACTCCCGTGGCGTCTTCCTTGCGCACCGTGCCATAACCGATGACCACCACTTCTTCCAGTATTTCGACATCCTCGCCGAGCTGAAAATCCAGGGTTACGGTTTGGCCATCCGCAACATTTACCGTCTTGGTCATGTCGGCATATCCGGTGTAGGAGGCGCGGATCCGCTGTTCACCTACCGGCACATTTTCTATCATGTAATTACCGTTAAAGTCGGTAGCCGAACCGCGGCTGGTGCCTACGATCAGAACGGTGGCGCCGATGAGAGGCTCCCCATTCTCATCGGTGGCCTTACCCTGCACAATACCTTGTGCAAAGGACTGGCTGCCCAACAACAGCACAGCCAATAAGGCTACAGATAAACGTAGTAATTTTTTCATAAGAGCTACAGTTTAGATTTAGTATAGTATGGTAAGAATAATACGCATCCTGTTTTAGTGTTTAGGTTACACTAAATATCAGTCTGAAGCAATAGGCGAAGAAGGTTGATTTATCGAGAAATACAGGTGCTGAGTAATAGATATCCGTAGTACTTACTGTACAAGTTGCTACAAGATAGAGCAAATATATTTTCTTGAAGTCATATTACCTACTTAAATTTGAAATTATTTCATTGTTATGGCTGCCAGCTGAAAACATCATTAATGTAAAATTTTGCCGGCATACTTTTTATTTGGTCCCACAAAAAAGGAATATTTGATGACAATAAGAATGATTTTTGTTACCCCGTTTCGGCTTTTCGGGATGATATTACTCTTTTCCCTGTCGGCCCTTGCCCAGGAAGAGGGGCTCGGAGAGCGTTTCCCCGAAGGAGTGAGCGAAGCCGAATACCAATATCGCCAGGCAAATGGGGGAGAGGTGGAAGAGGCCCGCATCGACCCGCCTTTCTGGTGGGTGGGCATGAAAAACCCAACGCTTCAACTCCTGATACATGCTGAAAACATCGGTGGCTGTGACGTAAACCTCAGTTATCCTGGCCTGGAAATCAAGGCGATACACCGGGTGCAAAACCCCAATTACCTTTTCCTTGATCTGTGGATAGGCCCGGGGGCCAGAGCGGGGAAATTCAGGATAGAACTGGCTTGTACCGACAACAACCGCAACCAGGTATTCGAATATGAACTGAAAAACCGCGATCCTGAACCGGGACGTACGCAGGGTGTTACCGCCAACGACCTCATTTATCTGATCATGCCCGACCGCTTCGCCAATGGCAATCCCGGAAATGACAGTTTTCAGGATATGGAGCAGACAGGCATCGATCGCGAGAATGTCTTCTTTCGGCACGGCGGCGACCTGATCGGTATTATGGAACACCTGGACTATCTCGAGGAACTGGGTGTGACCGCCCTCTGGCTCAACCCCATCCTGGAAAACGACCAGCCATACGACTCCTATCACGGCTACGCCCTTACCGACCACTACAAGGTGGACCCGCGCTTCGGAACCAATGAGCAATACCTGCAACTGGTCCGGATGTGCCACGAACGCGGCATCAAGGTGATCATGGACATCATCCACAATCATGTGGGCGACCAGCATTGGTTTATCCGGGACCTGCCCACCGAAGACTGGATACACCAGTTCGATGAGTTCACCAAGGCCATCTTTCGCGCTCCTCCCCGCATGGACCCCTATGCCTCCCGGGCGGATAATGAACTGGTCAACGACGGTTGGTTCGACAACCATATGCCCGACCTCAATCAGAAGAACCCCTTACTGGCTAATTACCTCATACAGAATAATATCTGGTGGGCGGAGTTCTCCGGGCACGATGCCTACCGCATTGATACCTACGTTTATTGTGACCAGGACTTTATGGCGGAATGGGGAAAGCGCATGCAGGAAGAATTCAAAGATTTCAATTTCTTTGGAGAAACCTGGGTGCACGGCATCGGCGTGCAGGCGCAATTCACCCAGGACAACCACCTGCGCGAAGGCTACAACTCCCACCTGCCTGCCGTGACCGACTACCAGATGTATTACGCCGTCATGGAGGGCCTGCAACAAGATCCGGGTTGGACCGATGGCATAGCGAGAGTGTACTACACCCTTGCCCAGGACTTCCTCTACGAAGATCCCTACTGCAACGTTCTTTTCCTCGACAACCACGACCTGGGGCGCCTCTTCGCTGTGCTCCAGCAGGACATGAACAAATTCAAAAGCGGGCTGGCGATGATCATGACCCTGCGGGGTGTTCCGCTGATCTATTACGGCACCGAAGTCCTCATGGAGGGCGTCGGCGGCGCTTTCGGCGAAGCCGGGCGGCGGGATTTTCCCGGAGGCTGGAAAGGCGACAAGGTGAACAAATTCAAAAAGCAGGGGCGCACCGAACAGGAACAGGAGGCTTTCGAATACGTCAAAACTTTAGCTAACTATCGAAAAAACACCCCCGCCCTGCAGCAGGGCCAGCTGATGCAGTTCGTACCGGAGAATGGAATTTATACCTACTTCCGTTATGATTCCGATAAAACGATAATGGTGGCTTTTAACGCCAACGATAAGCCGGTTTCCAATATTCCGGTGGAACGGTACCGGGAGCGCACTCTGGGCTTTACCAAGGGAAAAGACATTTTCACCGGCAAACTTCACCCACTGGGCCAGTTGAGCCTGGATCGCAAGAGCATACTGGTGCTGGAATTGCAGCCGTAGTTTTATGCTGGCCCCTTGGGCCGTGCCGCACTGTCATGGCCAAAACACGGGGCGGTGCCCCGTGCTAAGGTATTTTGGCCCTGCGGGCCGCGCCATGCTGGCGTTCGTCAAACAGGCTCTGGGAGCACAGGCGGCACCATGCCGTAGGCATGCCATATCGGTAGCCTTTGGATATACGGTTCCACCCCCATGCCGTAGGTATGGGATATTTAGCCGGCCCTTGCAGCCTCTTCGGATATAGGCTCAAACCAGGGCGCGGTGGGAAACCGCACCCTGGCTCTGGCAAGGCATCCCAGCCCCGAGGATAAAGGTTCCTGGCAGAAAGGAATAAGCTCCGAAACCACGAATCATTTTTTCAACATCAATACGCCCTGTGTAATAGGCCCCTAAGCTGGTGGCGCCCCGCAGGGGCAGCATAATCTTCTTTCGTCAGAGTTTAATGATCAGTTCCTGATGCCTGGATCCCGGGCCTGTCAGCCGCAGGATGTAAACTCCTGCCGGCAAATGCCTGGTTTCCACCCGTACCTCCAACTTTCCAGTTGGAGCAAAATACCAAAGCAACCCTCCCTCCGCACTGTAAAGCTGTACAGCCTGCAGAGGCACCGGGCTACGGACCTGCAGCCAGTCTCCTACGGGATTAGGAAAAACCCGCAGGCTCAGCCATTCCAATGCCCGGCTGCTGTTGAGGGTGCTGACTGGTATATCTTCCGAGAAGGCGATACAACCGTTGGCATCGCGTATCCCCACCGAATAGGTGCCCGGCTCCTGAACCTCGTAGCTCTGCCCGTTCGCTCCCGAAATAGGTTCTCCATCCAGATACCACTGATAAAAGCCGGCCATGGAAGCCGTCAGCAGATCCTCCTCAACGGTAACGGCAGGAGGCTGGGGCTCGAGATAACTGGCCTCGACAAGGGGCTGGAGCAGCAGTTCACAATCGGCGGTAGTGACCTCCAGGCCATAGGCTCCCGATTCTGTCAGGGCAGTGAGCCCCTGAATGGTATCTATGCTCCCGCCGGGAGAGGAGAGGATATAGGTTTGGCCGCTGCCTTCCGGTATCTGCAGAAAGATGGTGTCGGCGCCTGCGCAGAGCGGAGAGGGGACATCCAGTTGAAAATCGGGAATGGCCGGCTGCCCCAGAATGACTTCCCACTCATTGGACAGGCTGCTGCAAATGCCATTGCTGACTTCTACCTGATAGAAGCCGCCTTCCTGAATGTCAATTATCTGGCTGTTGCTGTTGGGCAATACCTCTCCATTGAGGTACCAGGTGTAATGAGCCCCTTCCGAGGAGGTGGAAATGGCAGGAGGGACTTCCCCGCAATAGGTAAATGCGGTATCCGGAAGCATAGCCTCCGGCTTTTCCGGGAGGGGGATCGGCGCCCAATCGATGCTGTCGGCGGACAGGATGAAAAGGCCGTTGGTGATATCAGAGGCAATGATATTCCCGGAAGGGAAAAAAGGATATACCCCCCAGCAGCCATCTGCCGAGTAAGACTGCCCCTGCGGGTAGGTGTCGTAATAGGCTACCTGCTTTATACTATCCGGATTGGCCATGTCAAATACCTGCACGCCATCATCGTAGTAGGAAACCACAGCATATTGGCCGCGTATAAAAGGGTTGTGAGCTATACTGTTGGTATGCGTTGGCGCCAGAAGCGCCGACCTGAAAAGGCTGAGTACTTCCACGTTGCCGGGATCTGACACATCCAATAGCTTCAGGCTCGTCCCGAATGTCTCATCCGCCATCACCAGCTGGTTGCCATCTTCCGATAACCAACTGGAGTGGTTGTACCCCTGCTGCGGGTAAGAGGTCAGGCTGCCCAGCTGCCGCAGTTGGTTGGGGTTGGAAAAGTCGTAAATGGCCAGTCCATTTTGGCCATGAGAACAGTACCCGATATTATTGCGCACGTGGATGTCGTGAATATAGCCCAGCGGGAGGGGCACATTGGCCAGAAAAACGGGATTGCCCGGGTTCTGCTTTAAATTGTATATCTGGGTTCCTCCGGAAAGGCCATTGCTGCCGGCGGTATACAGGCGGCCGGCCGCTTCGTCAATATAGATATTGTGTGCACTGGTGAACCTGTCGGTGAGCTGCCGGGCCAGCAGGACGGTATCCGGTAGCTGGCTGAGGTCAAAAACGAGCAGGCCGGGGCTGCCCTGTTCGGCAACGGCATAGGCGTAATCCCGGTAGGTTTTAAAATCGCGCCAGATGGAGTTTGAACCGGTATCGTGCCGGTAAACCTCCACAGGCTCGGCCGGATCGGTGATGTCAAAAAAGTGGATGTACCTCAGGGAGCCCAGTATGGCGTATTCCCGGCCTTCGCAATCGGTATAGCCCCAGATGTCATTGTATTTAAAGCTGCCGAAGGACGGTAAACCGGGTTCATCCCAGCTGCTTTGCAAAGTCATGTTAAGGCTGGCCTGGCCGATCAGGATGCCGGGAATGAACACGGCAAGAAACAGTACGATTCGTTTCATGGTTTTTACTTATTGTGCCTGCCTGCAGCAAATCGGCACATTGACAATAGGGGGATTCTCCAAGGCCGTACAATTTACTTAAATTTACCCATCCAACCGGGGCCTTACCGGCCTTAAAAAGCTAAGAGATGGCCAAATCGAAAATACTGGAAGTCAACAACCTGCAAACCTCCTTCTTTTCCGATGAAGGAGAGGTGAAGGCCGTAGATGGAGTGAGCTTCACCATCCACCGCGGGGAGACCATTGGCATAGTGGGAGAATCCGGCTCGGGAAAGTCCGTCACTTCGCTGTCCATCATGCGCCTGTTGCCTTCCGGAGGCCGGGTGGTTGGCGGCGAAGTATGGTA
>CAYVVK010000094.1:12380-13617 GCA_964454855.1 uncultured Phaeodactylibacter sp.
ATGGTACTACTCACATCCGGATGCAGAGGGCGTAGACCTGCTGAAAGCTTCCCGCCGACAGATGCAGGCCTTCCGCGGCAATGAGATCTCCATGATCTTCCAGGAGCCCATGTCCTCCCTCAACCCTATTTTTCGCTGCGGAGAGCAGGTGGCCGAGGCCATTCAACTGCATAAGAAGGTGGGGGCCGGACAGGCCAAAAAGCTGGTGCTGGAGCTTTTCGAAAAAGTACAGCTGGCCGATCCTTCCCGAATATATGGCGCCTATCCCCACCAACTGTCCGGCGGGCAGAAACAGCGGGTAATGATCGCCATGGCCATGTCCTGCCATCCCGGTATCCTCATCGCCGACGAGCCCACCACCGCTCTGGACGTCACTGTACAGAAAGCCATTCTCGACCTGATGAGTGAACTCAAACAGGAAATGGGCTCGTCTATCGTATTCATCACTCACGACCTGGGGGTGATCGCTGAGATCGCCGACCGGGTGGTGGTCATGTACCAGGGGAAAGTAGTAGAGCAGGGGAGTGTGCTGGATATTTTCTCCAACCCCCGCCACCCCTATACCAAGAGCCTGCTGGCTTGCCGCCCCCCGCTGGACTACCGGCTGCGGCGCCTGCCCGTGATCAGTGATTTTATGGAAATGGCTACTGATGAAGAAGGCCGGCAGCTGGCCAAAGAGAAAAAAGCTTCGGTACAGAGTGTTTTATCTGCAGTGAAAGTGCCTCCCCATGAAACCCAAAACCGGCTAAAAGAACTTCGGGAACGCGAACCCCTGCTTAAAGTGGAGGGGCTGAAGGTTTGGTTTCCCGGGCAGCGCGGCCTTTTCGGCGGGATAAAAGACTACATTAAAGCGGTAGATGGCGTAAGCTTAGAGGTATATCCGGGAGAGACACTGGGCCTGGTGGGAGAATCCGGCTGTGGCAAGACTACCCTGGGGCGCAGTATACTGAGGCTCACGAGCCCCCGGGAAGGTAAGGTCATCTACAAAGGCCGCTCCTTGCTGGATCTCACTAATGCCGAAATGATGCCCATGCGGCAGGAAATGCAGATCATCTTCCAGGACCCCTATTCTTCCCTCAACCCCCGAATGACGATCGGCAGGGCCATTATGGAGCCTATGGAGGTGCACGGCCTGTACAACAGCGAAGAGGAACGCCGGGAAAGGGCCCTGCAACTGCTGGATACCGTCAGCCTGGAACCGAAATTCTTCAACCGCTATCCGCACGAATTCTCCGGC
>CAYVVK010000095.1:0-13582 GCA_964454855.1 uncultured Phaeodactylibacter sp.
GGCGGCCTTGTGTGGGGCAGAGCCTTTGTAGTACAGCTCGCCTTGTATTTCCACTCCTTCTTCAAACATCTTCTTGGCATTGTCCCAGGCGCCGCCGGCGTTCGACTGGAAGATGGCCATCAGCACACCGGCTACCGTGACACCGGCCAGCAGGCCACCCAGCATCTCGGCGCCGCCGAGGAAGCCTACCGCTACTGGAGAACCGATGGCGACAACGCCCGGAAGGACCATTTCACGGATCGATGCTTTAGTTGAAATTTCCACACACTTGCTGTATTCGGCCTTGCCGTCAGCAGCATGGAAGGTGTCCTGATCGGCCTGGCTCCAGTCCTTCATTGGTTTTTCACCGTTGCGCTTCATTACTGCCAGGGCTGCATTCAGCTCGGGAATATTCGCAAACTGACGGCGCACCTCCTGGATCATATCCATGGCGGCGCGGCCAACGGCGCCCATGGCCAGAGAAGAGAAAAGGAAGGGCAGCATGCCGCCGAGGAACAGGCCGGCCATTACCTGAGGGTTGGCGATATTGATGCTGTTGATCTTGGCAGCCGTCATGAAGGCGGCGAAGAGCGCCAGGGCCGTCAGGGCAGCGGAGCCAATGGCAAACCCTTTCCCGATGGCGGCGGTGGTATTGCCCACTGCATCGAGCTTATCGGTGCGTCCGCGTACTTCTTTCGGCAGGTCGGCCATCTCAGCAATGCCGCCGGCATTGTCGGAAATGGGGCCGTAGGCGTCTACCGCCAGCTGAATGCCCGTATTGGAAAGCATGCCCACCGCGGCAATAGCTATGCCGTACAGGCCGGCAAATTCGTAAGCGCCGATGATGGCGGCGGCCAGAATGACGATGGGAATAGCCGTAGACTGCATGCCTACGCCCAGGCCGGCGATGATGTTGGTGGCCGCGCCGGTCAAGGATTGGCTGACGATGCCTTTAACCGGGCGGGTGCCGGTGCCGGTATAAAATTCTGTGATCAGGCCAATGAGCAAGCCCGCCACCAGGCCAAAAATAACGGCCAGGATCACGCCCAGAGTGGAATACTCAAAACCATTCGTATCGGTCCAGCCCTCCGGCAGCATCCAGTTGGCGATGCCGATGGTGGCCAGTAGCATAATGCCGGAAGAAATGAATTCTCCCCGGTTAAGCGCTTTCTGGGGGTTGCCGCCTTCTTTTACACGGACAAAAAAGGTGCCCAGTATGGAAGTGAGTATCCCCACGCCGGCCAGTATCAAAGGCAACAGCACGGCGTTCAGCCCGCCAAAGGCATTGTTCGTTTCAAAGCCCGTAATGCCGATAAAGGTAGCGCCCAACACCATCGTACCGATGATGGAGCCTACATAGGACTCGAAAAGGTCGGCGCCCATACCGGCCACATCTCCAACGTTGTCTCCAACGTTGTCGGCAATCGTGGCGGGGTTGAGTGGGTGGTCTTCCGGAATGCCGGCTTCCACCTTGCCGACCAGGTCGGCGCCTACGTCCGCAGCTTTGGTATAGATACCTCCGCCGACACGGGCGAACAGGGCAATAGAAGAAGCGCCAAAGGAGAAACCGGTGATGACAGTGATCACTTTATTGACGTCCCAGACATATTGCTGCATCTCCTCTGCGCTGGCAGCAGCCTGCAGCGGAGTAATGAACATATTGGTATAGAGCAGCATCAGTACGCCCAGGCCGAGCACACCCAGGCCGACCACGCCCATACCCATAACGGAACCACCGGCGAAGGCGACTTCCAGAGCACGGCCCAGGCTGCTGCGGGCGGCATTGGTGGTGCGGACGTTGGCCTTGGTGGCCACCCGCATGCCGATGAAGCCGGCAAGTGCAGAACAAATGGCGCCCAGGACGAAAGACAGGGCGATCAGCGGAGAGGATCCTTCCACATTACCGCTGAATCCCAAAAGAATGGCAACGGCGATCACGAAAATGGCCAGTACGCGGTATTCCGCCTTGAGAAAGGCCATTGCCCCGTCGGCAATATTTTTTGCGATAATTCCCATCCGTTCTGTACCGACTTCCTGCCTGGATACCCAGGCAGAGCGCCAGAACGTATACAACAAGGCGATGATGCCGAAGATGGGAATGACAAGTGTAATTGTTTGACCCATGGTTTTTTACGTTTATAAGTAAATCATACATTTATAGCAAAGGCTTCACCATCTGCGCAGTGAAGCCCCTGCCGGCTTTTCGTTAGGGGGGCAAAAGTAATTTAAATTTGTTTCTTGTCCAAGAGTATCACCATCTTATGGCGGGATGCCCTGCCGGCACAAAAGTATATAAAAAACTATATGTTTCCATATTTACCCGCCCAGCCATTCCACTTTTTCCTCTATCGGGCCTCTTTTTCCGGGAAGTGGCGGCATGTCGTAATAGCCCATGTACAAGAGGCCCAGGCAGCGCTCTCCTTCTCCAAGCCCCAAAAATTCATCGGCTTCCAGCATTGGCCGGGGGCTGCTCCAGTAACAGCCTATCTGATAGGCCGTACAGCTGAGCCACATGTTCTGCACCGCCGCCGCTACCGCGGCCACTTCTTCCCATTCGGGTATGCGCTCCATGGGGTCGCGCTGCATGCAGATGGCGATCACACAAGCCGACCGCAGCGGCTTCTGTTTTGTCTTCTCATATTTCTTCTCGGAAAACTGTGCGGCCGGAGTATTTTCTTTATACCAGCCGGCCAGGTAATCGCTGAGTTGCTGCCGGGCTGCCCCACGAAACACCTTGAACCGCCAGGGCTCGGTAAGCCTGTGGGTAGGGGCCCAGTTGGCATTTTCCAGTACTTCCCGTATGATGGCCTCGGGTATGGGCTTGTCTTTATAAGTGTTCGGAAAAATCGCCCGGCGGCGGCGAATCAGCTCGCTGGCTTGCTCGGGAGTGATTGGCATGGTTCCTTTTTTCCGGTAAAAATAGCGTACCCGCTCTTTCCTGTGCAAATGAAGACAATATTATTTGTGGTATTTACGGAAATCAGGAAACCTGAGTTACAGCCGAAGCGCAGTTATTTTGGATGAAAAAATCATTCAAATCTTTCAGTGAATATTGAAAGTTGTTTTTAAAAGGCTTACCTTTATATAAAATCAGATGACATGGCTAAAGCACTTCTTTTGTTTGACTTTGGGGTACAGGCCTTTCTGCTCACCATCATTCTCATCTTCGGAGTATTTTTCCTCCCTCTCGTTCTGCTGATCCCACTGGGTGGCTGGCAATTGGCCAGCGCTCTGGTCAAAGGAATAGCCTGGCGAAGCCGGCTGCATTTCACTTACTTCATGGCCGCTTCGGCCTATTGCCTGGCGCTGTACGCTTTTGCGGAGGAGCAGGTCGTGTTGCCCTGGGCGGAAGATTACTGGTTTTCCACTGCCAGCGGCATATTTTTCATCCTTGCCATTCCGGTGGCCGGAGCCATCACTTACTGCCGGTGGTCTTACGATGATTGTGTGAAAGAGAAGGCAAATGAGGAGAAACTGGTATAGCTAAACCCCAAATCGTAAATGTCTAAATCCCAAATGCCTAAATCAGCTCTATTGAGGATTGAGAGATTGAGCGATTTAAGATTTCGGATGTGCGCCCTGCTCCCGGCTGCCTTCCCTGCTGGCGTATTGAGCGGAGCACCGCCCATGTGTCCAGTCCCCGAGTCTCCCCGTCTCCAGTAGGCAGTAGGCAGTAGGCAGTAGGCAGTAGGCAGTAGGCAGTCTCCCAGTCCCCCTCTCTCCCAGTCTCCCAGTCTCCCAGTCCCCCTCTCTCCCAGTCTCCCAGTCCGCAGTCAACCCCAAGGCCCTAACCCCCCGAAACCTATTCCGCCCTCCGAACCGGGCTGGGCGGGTACCCAAACTCCTGCTGAAAAAAGCGCGAAAAGTAGTTTGGCCCATTGAACCCCACCCGGTGAGCGATCTCCGACACATTGTCCTTAGGGATCGCGCAACAATAAATTACCCATTTTATATGCCGGAGCTACAATTCAGTTTCCGGGAAAGAGAAACGATACTATACTTAAAGTTGCTATGGTTTTATTTAAGGAAGTATTTTTGTCAATTAAAAAAGAGGAGCCCGGCAACCATAAGTA
The DNA here is from genome assembly GCA_964454855.1 of uncultured Phaeodactylibacter sp. Taxonomy (GTDB): domain Bacteria; phylum Bacteroidota; class Bacteroidia; order Chitinophagales; family Saprospiraceae; genus CAYVVK01. The sequence goes on from CAYVVK010000095.1 coordinate 4,053, forward strand.
TATTTTTTTGTTTACATAAAATACGTTTTTAGACTAACTTAAAAATTAGTATATTTGCTCTCTCTTAACCATTGGATCATGGAAATTTCACAAACCGAGGAAAACTACCTGAAAGCCATCTTCAAAATATCGGAAAGGGAAGGGAAAGCGGCCAGCACCAACGCCATTTCCAACGAAATGAATACCAGCGCCGCCTCCGTCACGGATATGGTCAAGCGGCTTTCTGAAAAGGAATTGATCAACTACGAGCGCTACCGGGGCGTCACGCTGACCGGTGATGGAGAACGCATCGCCACCCACCTCGTCAGAAAGCACCGCCTGTGGGAGGTATTCCTCGTAGACAAGCTGCAATTCACCTGGGATGAGGTGCACGAGATCGCTGAACAACTGGAACACATCAAATCGAGCGTGCTGGTGGAACGGCTGGACGAATACCTCGGCCACCCGAAATTTGACCCCCACGGCGACCCCATTCCCGATGCGGAGGGCAACTTCGCATTTCGAAAACAGCTGCCCCTGGCGGAGCTACAGGCCGGAGAGAAAGGTGTAGTGGTAGGCGTACAGGACCACAGCACCGCCTTCCTGCAATACCTCGACCGCCTGTCGCTGATACTCGGCACCCCGATACAGGTAGTAGAGCAGTTCGAATACGACGACTCCATGAAAGTAGCTGTTGGCGATGGCCATGAACAGGTGCTCTCCAAAAAGGTATGCCAAAACCTATTCATTCAAAAACAGTGACTGACTATGAAACACAGGGCCATCACCTTACTGTTATTAATGCTGGCAGCCGCTCCCACCCTTTGGGCACAGGAAAAACCCCTCGTCGTCGCCACCGCCTCCATCTTTGCCGATATGGCGGAAAATATCAGCGGTGGCTTGGTGGAGGTGCGCAGCATCGTACCCATTGGTGGCGACCCGCACCTCTACGAGCCTACCCCGGGAGACGCTCAGCTGGCCGCCCGCGCCAACCTCATACTGAAAAACGGCCTGACCTTCGAGGGCTGGCTCAACGAGCTGATCGCCAATTCGGGCACCAAAGCTCAAGTGGTGACCATTACCGAAGGCATCACGCCCATCGAAAGTATACAGTATAAAAACTCTACCGACCCTCATGCCTGGATGGACGCCAGTTTCGGCCTCATCTACATCGGGAACATCAAAGACGCCCTCGTGGCCTTAGACCCCGATAACCGGGACGTGTATGAATTCAATTACAAGATCTACCGCCAGCAACTCGAAGACATGGACCACCGCATACAGCAGGCCATTCAGCAGATCCCCGAACCACAGCGGGTGCTGATCACCTCGCACGACGCCTTCCGCTACTATGGCAAACGCTACGGCATCCGGGTGGAGGCCATACTCGGCACTTCCACCGACGCGGAGGCTCAAACTTCCGACATCCTGCGCCTCAATAAGGTCATCCGCGAGAACAAAGTACCGGCTGTTTTCATCGAAACTACTGTCAACCCGAAAATGCTCCGGCAGATCGCTGCCGATAACAAGGTGAAGGTCGGCGGCCAACTCTACTCCGACTCCATCGGCGGCGAAGGCAGCCCCGCTCCCACCTATCTGAAAATGCTGGAATACAATACGCAAACCATCGTGGCGGCCTTATCCCGGCCCGTCGGCGAGGGGGAGGCGGCAAAAGCACCGGGCTCCGCTTCGAGCCGGCAGAAGTATATCCTCTATGCCCTGCTGGGCATTTTGCTGGTGGGTGGCTTCTTCCTTGTAGCCCGCAAATTGAACGGATAAAAACCTGAATCATGTCAAAACCTGTGATCAGCATAAAAGGCCTGTCGGTATCTTACGGCCGTAAGCGCGTGCTTGCCAATATCTTCATGGACCTGGAACCCGGCAAGGCCTATGGCATTCTCGGCCCTAACGGAGCGGGTAAGTCTACCCTCTTCAAGGCCATCCTGGGCCTGGTGGAGGCCAACTCGGGCCAGGTAAGCATAAATGATAAGCCCATAGAGGAGCAACGCAAGGAAGTGGTATACGTCCCGCAGAAGAACGAGGTCGACTGGTCCTTCCCCGCTACGGTTCTCGACATCGTCCTCATGGGCCGCTACCCGCACAAGAAGCTGCTGCAGCGCATGAGCGCTATCGATAAGGAACTGGCCCGGACAGCCCTTAAGGAAGTAGGCATGGAAGAATTTGAGAAACGCCAGATCGGCGAACTCTCCGGAGGGCAGCAGCAGCGGGTCTTCCTCGCCCGTGCCCTCTGCCAGCAACCCGAAGTATTCCTGCTCGACGAGCCCTTCGTGGGGGTGGACATTACCACCGAAGAGAAGACCATCAACATCCTGAAAAAGCTGGCCGAAGAGGGGAAAACCATACTGGTGGTCCATCACGACCTGTCTTCCGTACCGGAGTATTTTGACCGCATCGCCCTGCTCAACCAGCGCCTCATCGCCTTTGGGGATACGGAAAAGGCCTTCACAAAGGAAAACATTGCCAAAGCTTACAGCGGGCAGTTGCCGATACTGCATCAGGCTAAGGGGTGGGGGTAAATGAAGGATTTTCCCTATCTTCCGCCCACAAAACCTCCCGCAATGAAAAACCTGCTGTTCCTCTTGCTCCTGCTCGCTGCCCTATCCTCCGCCTGCACTGGCGAGCAGGCGCCGCAAGAAGCGGAATCCAGTCCGTATTTCACCGTCACTTTCAATGCCGCCAACGATACCCTGCTCGACGGCCGCCTGCTCCTGCTCCTCTCTACCAATGAGGAAGCAGAACCCCGCTTCCAGCTCAGTGACGGCCCCGAGACCCAACTCGTCTTCGGCATCGATGTGAACGGCTGGGCGCCCGGCCAGCCCATAGAATTTGACAGCACCGCCTTCGGCTACCCCATTGAAAGCCTGGCCAATGTGCCGGCAGGCGAGTATTATGTGCAGGCGCTGCTGCACAAATACGAAACCTTCACCCGCTCCGATGGCCACACGGTAAAACTCCCTATGGACCGCGGCGAAGGCCAGCAGTGGAACCGCGCCCCCGGAAACCTTTACAACCAGCCGGAAAAGATCACCTTTGACCCCAATGCCAATACGGCAATAGCCGTAAGCCTGGATCAGCAGATCCCCCCCATCGAGCCGCCCAAAGACAGCAAATACATCAAACACATTAAGATCCGGTCCGCCCTGCTCAGCGGCTTCTGGGGCCGCGATATGTACCTGGGCGCCCACGTCCTGCTGCCGGAAGGCTTCGACGAGCACCCGGAGGCAAAATACCCCCTGGCCATTATGCACGGCCACTTTCCCTCCGATTTCGGCGGCTGGAACTACGGCGAGAACCCGGTCCCCGCCGACGCCACCCAGCCCTGTGAATACAGCGAACGCTTCGGCGTGGATTGCTACAACCACGTCGTGGAAAAAGAAGCTTACGATCTGTACCAAACCTGGACGGGGCCGGATTTCCCGCGCGTCATCGCCATAGAGATACAACACGCCAACCCCTACTACGACGATTCCTACGCCGTCAACTCCGCCAACCTGGGCCCCTACGGCGACGCCATCACCTATGAACTAATCCCCTACATCGAAGAGCAATTCCGGGGTATAGGCGAGGGCTGGGCCCGATTCCTCTACGGCGGCTCCACCGGCGGCTGGGAGGCCCTGGCCGCCCAGGTGCTCTACCCTGATGAGTACGGTACCTGCTACGCCGCCTGCCCCGACCCCATCGACTTCCGCGCCTACTGCCTCGTTAACCTCTACGAAGATGAATACGCTTATCACGTTCAGGGAGATTTCAAGAACACCCTGCGCCCCGGCCACCGCAATTACCTCGGTGAAGTAAACGCCACCCTGAAAGACATGAATATGCGCGAGCTGGCCCTCGGCACCCGCGGCCGCTCCGGCCAGCAGTGGGACATCTGGGAGGCCGTCTACTCCCCCGTTGATGAGGATGGCTACCCCAAACGGATCTGGGATAAAAAGACCGGAAAGATCAATAAGGAAGTAGCCGGACACTGGAAGGAAAACTACGACCTGGCCTACATCATGAAGCGCGACTGGGCTACTTTAGGGCCCAAACTGAAGGGCAAGATCCACATCTACTGCGGTGATATGGACAACTACTACCTCAACAACGCCGTCTACCTGATGGAGGATTTCCTGGAGGAGACTACTGCCCCCTACTACGACGGAGAGGTAGACTACGGCGACCGCGCCGAGCACTGCTGGAACGGCAGCCACGAACTGCCGAACCACATCTCCCGCCTGCGCTACCACCGCATGTTCATTCCCAAATGGGCGGAAGCCGTGAAGAAACTGGCCCCGGCCGGCGCCGACCTGTCGAGCTGGCGGTATTAGAGGGATGGCAGTTGCCTTTAAAAAAGACAAATAATTATTCTTCCTATCCGCAAAAAATGACTTACATTTATTGCTGTGTGAGGATGAGCGGATCGCTATCTGCCCATCCCACGTCCTGCATGAAATTCCCTATACTTTCTTTTCTGGCCATGAAAGCCTCCGGGTCATTCTATCGTTAGAATACGGAAAGAAGAAATAAGGCGATCGCCATACTGGAAGAACAAACCCTTTGTGCCGGCAGGCGTCATGAGATTCATTTCGCCAGGCTCAGAGCCTTGTATCGCGCTGGCCTGCAGCGAAGCGCTGTCTCCGCGGGCGGCCAATGCGCCAAATGCATAAAACCCTTAATAGTTAACCCAGTCGGCGCCAACAGTTTGCGCGGCTTTAAAAAGAGGAGGGTCATCCATTTCCGGAAGCAAAGAACCTGGCAAAAAGAGGCAAAGGCGGGCTCCGGCGCCCCGCTGAAGGATGATCCTCCTCTTCGAACAATTACTGACCGATGGCTCAATTAACACCTGAAACCCTCTTGCCGCTCTTCGATTCCACCGCAGAAGAGGCCAAAACGAGATTGAAGCAATACCTCCAGAGCTTCCGCATTCTGGATATCGATGATGGAGATATCGATGTGGATATGGCCCAAAAGGCCATACAGGCCGATCTGGGCTCCACCAGTTTCCAGAAAATAATCGCCGATATCAGCCTGCTGAAGCAGGTACAGCTCAACAGCATCAGGGATACCAAGATACGTATCCTCGGCGGCGCCCATCCTGGAGATGGCTCGCCTTCCATCGAGGAGGTGCGCTTCGACTGGTCTGTCGAACACAGCAGCCGTCAGTCGCTCAACCTGCCCGCCCTGAAATTATCCACGCCCAAGGCCTACCGCCTGAGCCTCGTGCTGCAGAACAGCTCCGGCAACGGGCACCTGCCCCACAGAGCCTTTCTGGCCGCCAGCTTTGACACCGATTCCGACGAACGCCGCTTCACGGCGGAAAGCAATTTTGCCTGGACTCGCGGCGATAAGAACCGGGAGCTGCAAAACGACGAGAAACGTACCCAAGAAGGTAAACCTCCCTTACTCAGTTTCTCTCTGGAATACCCCGGTGAAGCGGCAGGCGCCAGCATCGCCCTGCTGGAATTCGACCTCAATGAACCCGGCCTGCCCGGTTTTTTTCAGCTTTACGACAATCCACTGCCCCTGCTGAATAGCCTCAGCGCCACCCATTCTCCCGCCAGCTTTAAAAACTTTACAAATGAATGGGCCGCCGGCCTCGATTTCAACCTGGATGGCGCTCCCTTCACTTTGCCTTTCCTCAAAAACAACAAGGATGGGCAGGCCAGCGGCATCCGGCAGTTTATCGATATTGTGAATGTCGGCAGCCCCGAATCGCTTCTCAGCCAAAGTGAAATAAAGATCCCCATCGACTTCCAGATCGGCTTTGGAAAACTCGCCTTCGATACGGGCATCGATATGTTCTTCGACTGGAACAGCTTCGCCTTCCGGGTCGAACACGATGGGGGTATAAACCTGCTTACCGACACCAAAGAGTTCAACGCCTTCCCGGAATTCCTCGGCCTCAACTGGCGCTTCATCGGCGCCGACACAGACAAACCCTCCAAATTTCACCTCTTCACACTGGTAACCAAAAACTACAACTACCAGCTGCAGATGGCGGAGGGCGCCCAGGTGATCATTGAATACACCAAACTGAGCGAAGACCCTATCGCCTTCGGTATTTCCGACTTCTCCATCTCCAGTAAAGGCATCAGCCTGTCTGCAGAAGTGCTCAACCAGCCCACCAAGCTCAACGGCATAGATACCAAATTCACCTTTGAAGGCACCTCCATTACCATCATAGAGAACAAGATCCAGGATTTTACCCTCATGGGTTCCGGGCCTCTCCCCCCGGCTTTGGTAGGAGACGCCATGGCGGACATCAGCTTGCAGTTCAGCACCGATGAAGACGGCAACCTGGATTTGGTGGCCGGCGGCGCCCGCTTGCAAAAGAACCAACTGTTACAGGCCAGGAATACCCGCTTCAATTTCCAGATCGACGCCCTTGGGCTCAAGTTCGTCAATGAGAACGGCTTCCACCTCTTTTTCATCATGACCGGCGCGGCTATGTTCACTCCCACCAAAGGGGATCCCGCCGATGGGCCCCTTACGCCCCTCGCCCAGATCAAGATAGCGTTTGTGGACTGCCCGCTCACCGGCGATGCCAGCGTACTGGCCAAGCACGTCAAATTCCTGGTGGAACTACCCGAGCCGATCACCTTCTCCTTCCTCGGTTGTTTCGCCATGGAGATCCGGGCGCTGGGCTTCATCCCTGCCGCCCGGCAATTCGACGGCGACCCGGCCATGCAGATCAGCGGGCAGGTGATGTTCTCCACCGGAGGCTATGACACCAAAAGCGCCCGGGCCGATTTCCACGGCCTGTATATCGGCGTGCCTGCCAGGGGCAGTTTTATTCCCCGCATCAGCCTGGAAAAGCTGGCCCTGGAAATCAAGTTTGGGGAAGCATTTCGCCAGGCAGGGAACATCTCCTTTGTCGATACCGCCGAACGCTCCGGTTTTGAAGGCAATGGCCTGATCGAGATCAAAGGCCTGCCTACGGTTGCTGCATCCTTCGCTTTCATGCGCGTACGGCGCGATGCGGACGGCAACTGGCTGCGCGCCTGGTTTATCTATCTGGAAGTCGGGCAGATCAGCCTGCAGATCCCCGTCGTCAACCTCTTCATCCGCGAGATCGGCCTGGGCTTCGGCTACCGCTATACCCTCACCAGCATCAAGGCCGCCGACGAGGCCAAAGACCTGGCGGAAATGGTCAAAACCCTGCGGGAGCTTTCCAAAACCCAGGGCAACCTGACCAGCCTCGACGCCTGGGCCACGGATATCGAAGCGCCCGGCGAAGATTTGCGCTGGACCATCGTTTTCAAGGCAGTCATTTCCCAGACTTCCGCATCGGCTGCTATAAAATACAACCAGTTCGCAGAACAGCACCTGGCCTGTACTTTCCTCTTCGATGTGGTGGTGGCCTTCCGCAGCGACCTGACCTTCCTCATGGCCGCCCGCCTGTGGCTGAACACCAATTACAACGATTACTATGAAAATGTAGATGAGATCCGCAACTACCCGCTGATGAGTGGCTTCCTGCTACTCGACCCGGTCCATAAACGCCTGCTGGCCAGCGCCGCCACCAATCCCGACGGCAGGCTCGGCCAACATCCCCCCTTCCCGCCTTTTATGGAAATGGCCCTGCAGAACAGCCAGTTCTCCATGACGCTCCTCATCGAGCCCGGTTTGTTTCACTATGAGATGGGCTGGCCCAACCTGCTGCGCTGGAACCGCGGCTTCGGCCCGCTGGTGCTGGAAGAACGGGGAGGCTTCGTCTTCCGCATTTCTACCAAGGAGCTGGTGGTGGGCATCAGCTACATTTCCCGGGGCAGGCTGGAACTGCGAGCTGGTATCGATGCCGGTATTGTGGGCGTAGAACTTACCGCAATCGCGGAGATCGCCTTCGGCGCCCGCTTCATCGGCGCCAGCTCCTTCGCCGACCCGCTCAACAGCATGGCCCTTTACGGCATCATCGGCCTGGAAGCACGGGTGGAGTTTTCGGTACGCTTCTGGATAGACCTTGGCCTGTTTGACATCAGCCTGAAATTCAGCTTCCACATCGGTTTCAGCGCCAGCCTGGAGATCGCCCTGCTGGGCACCAGCCCGGGCATCCGGGGTATCGGCATCGTGAGTGTAGGGGCTATGGGGCGCAGTGTCCGCGTAAAAGTACGGGTGGCCGCCGGCGAATCGGCAGTAGATGGCGCCAGGTCGAGGACAGAAAAATACCTCGATATCGGCATCGAAAGGCCCGATGCCAGCGAAGGCGCTCCTTCCTTCTTCTCCGTTACCGGCCCACGGCTGCGCGGGCTGGGGCAGCCCCTCAGTATGCCAGGCTACAATATTTTCGTCATTCCTGCCGAGGAGGAAGGGCAATCTACTTTCTTCCTCCTCTATCCGCAAGGAGAAAGAGAAGATGGCCCGGAGGCCGGCTTCCTGCCGGTACCGCCCAAAGACATCGAGGAAAACGGCGAAATGGTGCCGGATACCGCCGCCATTACCTCCGACTTTCAGATCGAATTCCCGGCAGGCAGCCTGGATGGCTATGAGATCCGGCAACTTCGCGCCGACGGGGCGGAAGCACTGGACTCCCTGCAGAAAAGCTGGAAAGCGAACTGGAGAGAAACCATCCTTGAAGGAGATGGCCCTGACGAAAAGGCCAGCCTCAGTACCCTTACTGGCATGGCCTTCATCAAAGATAGCTCGGGTAATTATTTTGACCCTGAGCCGCTGGCCATTACCGAAACGCTGGCCGACGCCCGTGTGCACAACCCCACGGAAGAGGCATTCGAAGAAGCCGTTCGCGGCGCTCTGGAACAATTCCAGGGGTCACCTTATTTCAAACACGACCCCGGCAATGAATACGACCGGGGCTTGTCGGAAGCGCTCTCCACCGGCACCTCTATTTATAGTGAAGACGGCAAGGTAGATGGCGCCGACGGAGAAGTGATGAAACGGCAGGAGCAGGCCGACCAGTCGCGTGGCTTCATCCTGCAAAATATGATAGAGGATGTCAGGGAATATGCCCGGCGGCGGCGCAATGGCGAAAGCGAGGAAGCACTTCGCCAGAGTGGGCTGACCGAAAGATCGGTTGCTTTCCAGATGGGCCTGGCCTTTGAAGTCAAAAAGACGGGCAACGATAAGCCTCTGCTTCCCGGCTGGCTGGAAGAGCTAAGCGAGGATGAAACGGAATTGCCAAAGATCAGCCAACGCATCGGCAAAGAGGCTACGCAGGCCAATGCCGAGCCGGTATCCGTCCGCCCGTTCAACATCAAAGAAACCCGATTCTCCGAAAACCCGCCACAGTTTGAAAACGTCATACATTATACCGACGCCAATACCATTGCCATCACCTGGGGCCTGCGGTGGAACGAAACACCGGCAGCCGGCTGCACGCCCTGCCAGGCCGACCCCGAACACCATCTGCAATATTACACCGTCATCCGCCGGACGCTCGACAACAGCGAGCCCGACCTGCAGTACCAGGTAAAAAGCGGAGCAGTACTGCACAAGCCCTCCGAAGGCATTCTGAAAGCCCTGCAGCCCCGCTTCCAGGCCGTGGACCACTTCAACCAGGAATCACTGGAAGAACAGGCAGCCCTGCCGCCTAC
>CAYVVK010000096.1:0-13529 GCA_964454855.1 uncultured Phaeodactylibacter sp.
CGACCCCGCCTTCGCCTTCGAGTTGGCGCACCTCATCAAAGACGGCCTGCGGCGAATGTACGCAGAGGGAGAAGACATCATGTACTACATCACCGTCACCAACCAGACCTATCCCATGCCGGAACAGCCGGAAGGCACTACCGAAAACCTCCTCAAAGGGCTGTACCGATTCCAAAAGAGTGGCAAGAACAAAGCAGAAAGCAAGGTCAATCTCATGGGCAGCGGCGCCGTCATGACGGAAGTGCTGGAAGCCGCAGACATGCTGGAGGAAAACTATGGCCTGGCAGTAGACATATGGAGCATTACCAGTTACAAAGCGCTCTACGACAATGCCCGTGATGTGGAACGGCAAAATATGCGCAAACGAACTTCCGAAAAGAACCACATCGAAGAAATGCTGGATGAAGCAGGGGAAGCCTTTGTGGCGGCAACCGATTACGTCAAAACCCTGCCCCTGAGTATCGCCCAGTGGATACCGGGCGACTTCGTAGCCCTGGGCACCGACGGCTTCGGGCGCAGCGATACCGTGGACACCCTCCGCCACCACTTTGAGGTAGATGCAGTGCACATCGCCTACCACGCCCTGTACCTGCTGATGGGACAGGGCAAGATAGAAAAAGAAACGCTGGCTGAATTTGAAGAAGAATACGAACTGAAACCGGATAAGGAAAACCCGGCGGGAGTTTAGCAGCGGGCAGCAGTAATTCATTTTTGAAGTCTTAAAACAAGATCAATGAGCGTAGAAGTAAAGGTTCCCAGAATATCGGAAGATGCGGACACCGGCATCGTGGCCGAGATCTACGTAGAGGAAGGAGATACCATAGAAGAAGGCCAGAACATCATCGCCCTCGATAGTGACAAGGCCTCTGTAGACGTTCCTTCCGACGCTTCCGGAAAGGTCATCTCCATCAACATGCAAGAAGGAGATGAAGTAGCCGTCGGGGATGTCATCCTAATCCTTGAGGAAAGCGAGTCAGAGAATGGAGAACCGGAAGAGGGCCGGGAAAAGGAAAAGGCTGAGGAAAAGAAGGGCAAAGCAGAGCAGAAGAAAAAAACAAAGGAAGATTCGAAGAAGAAAGAAGAGGATGAAGAGCCCTCCGAAAAAGATACCGGAGAAGAGCCTGAAAAACAGCCCAAGCCGGCTGCCGCCGAAGAAGAACAAGAACAAGAACTCACACCTTCTGCTCCACTCGCCAAGAAGTTCGCTCGGGAACTGGGTATTGACATCAGCGAGCTGGAAACCGGCGATCCCGAGCAGCGCATCACCCGGGAAGACGTCATGGAATATGCCCGCAAGATCATAAAAAGCAAGAAAGAGGCCCGGCCTTCCGGGGAACCGGCCCGGGGCGGCATTACCCCCATCGAGCTCCCTGATTTTTCCAAATGGGGAGAGGTGGAACGCCAGCCTTTCTCTCCGGTGCGCTCCGCCACAGCAGAAAAGACCCGCCGGAGCTGGCAGAACATGCCACACGTTACCCATCACGACAAGGCGGAACTCTCCGAGCTGAACGATTTCCGCGCCAGCATGGCACAGGATAAAGGGCAGGAACTGAGCATGACGGCCCTGATCACCAAGGTCGTGGCGGAAGCTCTGAAGAAATTCCCCAAATTCAACGCCAGCCTCGACCTGGACGGGGAAGAGATCATTTTCAAAAAATACTACCATATCAGCATCGCCGTGGATACCGATGAGGGCCTGCTCATGCCGGTGATCAGAGATGTGGACAAGAAGCCCATCGTGGAATTGTCGGAAGAACTGAACGAGCTGGCGGAACGAGCCCGAAATCGGGAGTTGAACCCCGCTGAGATGGAAGGCGGCAACTTCGCCATTTCCAACCTGGGCGGTATCGGCGGCACGGCCTTTACACCGGTGATCTTCCCGCCGCAGGCCGCCATTCTGGGCGTTTCCACCTCAGAAACTCAGGCCGTCTTTTCCGGTGGAAAATTTGAGCCCCGGGAAGTACTTCCGCTCTCCCTGTCCTATGACCACCGGCTGATCGACGGGGCGGAGGCGGCCCGTTTTCTGCGCTGGGTTTGTGAAGTGATCGAGCAGCCTATGCGGTTGTTGAATGCGGCTTAAGAATAATACAGCCGATATCCCCAGGCTTCCAGTTGCAGGCTATCGTTTCCCAAAAAAGAAACTTTTTCTTCTGAAAACAGCTCGGTATAATTTCCGGCATGGACATTTCCCTTCAGCCGGGTAGTAAGCGGCTGCCGTGAAAAGTTGAATACTACAAACACCTTATCCCCTTCTTTTTCCCGGACGAAAGCGATCATCGCCTCTTCCCTGTCGGTGCTCACCTGTTCCATCACGCCTCCACAGCTGCCGTTCCACAAGGCCCGGTTTTGCTTTTTAAGGCGGAAAAGCTTCTGGTAGAAGCCAAAATAAGGATGCGCTTTCCACTCTATGGCGTCCTTTTCGAAGAAGGCCAGAGGCTTGTCCATACCCGCTTCCTGGCCGTTGTAGACCAGCGGCATGCCAGCTACGGTGCAGCAAAGCAGCATATAAGCCTCCAGGGCATCGCCAAACTGGCTCTGAGGCGAGCCCTGCCAGGAGTTCTTATCGTGGTTATCGACAAAAGTCATGCGATAGCCATCGGCGGGAAAGGCGTTGACATGATGGGCGAAGAACTCGTGGAAATAGCGCGCATCTCGATTGCCTTTCCAGACTTCCCGCATGCGCTCGTAGAGGTCCCAGGCATAGGTCATGTCGAAGGCGAGGCGGTGCATGTCGCGCGATTCCCATTCGGCAAGCATAAAGGCCGGCTTAATGCTTTCCAGTTCCGGGCGGAGCTGCTCCCAGAAATCCAGCGGCACGAAGCCCGCCACATCACAGCGGAAACCATCGATATCCGTTTCGCGCAACCACCACTGCATGGCCTCGGCCATATACTTCCGCAGTCCGGGCCGGGAATAGTCGAAAGTGATCACGTCTTCCCAATCGTACCAGAGCGGTGGCTGGAAGCCACCCTCCCGGTTCCGGGCGTACCATTCGGGATGTTCCTTTACCAGCGGGTTGTCCCAGGCGGAGTGGTTGCCCACCCAGTCGATGATCACGTACATACCCAGTTCATGAATGCGGCGCACCAGGCTTTTGAAATCTTCCAGAGTTCCATAATCGGGATGAACGGCGTAGTAGTCCTGCACCGCATAGTAGCTTCCCATCTCGCTCTTTCGGTTCTTCTCTCCAATGGGGTGGATGGGCATCAGCCAGAGGATATCCACCCCCAGTTCGTTCAGGCGCGGCAGGTGGCCTGCAAAAGCCCCGAAGGTGCCCTCCGGCGTATACTGCCGGATGTTCACCTCGTAGATGACGGCATTCTTCGACCACTCCGGATGGCGAAGCTGTACATAGGGTTCGGGCTGAAAAGCTGGCGTATCAGGAGCGGCGTTATTCGGTTTGTCTCTCATCGGGATATGGGTTTTACAATAGGAATTTAAGCTTTTTACACAACCCCAGTTTATCAATATAACGATCAGCCCCAAACGCCTGAAAACGAAGCGGCCCGGATTCTGCTACCGAAGCAGTATCAGTAGAAAAAGGCCTGTCCAGGCACCAACAATCTAACCCATACCCGTACCGGGACGAGCCCGCACCGGGGCGGGTTTCGCTACGCTCAACAATTTAACAATCTACACTACCTTACTGCCTGACCTTCAGCACTCCTTCCTCCACTTCCATCACTTCCATGGCCATTTCCGGCTCCTTGCCTTCATCCATGTAGGCCTTCAGCTTTCCGTCTTCCCATTTCCAGATGCCCTTTTTGGTGATGTTGCCGTCTGCCGGAGCGATGGCATGGTAAAGGAAAGTGCCGTCTTCGAGCACCTGAAATCCTTCGCGGCCGCGGGAGGGCGGAAATTCGTAACTACCGGGGCGGTAAACTTTGGCCTCTTCGGTATCCTCCTCATGGGAGTGCACCCAGTGGTTGTAGAGGGCTTCCGGAGCCTTATCGCCATTTTGCCCTTTTTTCAGGCCACCGTTGCAACTAAGAAATAGCAGGCCCAGGAACAGGGCCAGGCTGATGTGGTATTGCTTTCTCATATTGATCAAGGGTTTAGATATTACGCTTCAGCAAATTCCATGGCCCGGTATTCCGACCAGGCGTAGGGCTTTCCGGCCAGGCTGAAACCAACGTGGCCACCGCGTTTCGGCATTTCCAGAAAGATCAGGGGGTGCTTTTCGCAGAGCGCTACGGGCGAGCAGGCCCGCGGCAGTATGGGGTCGTTCACGGCATTGACCAGGAGGATCGGGCGATCGGTACCCCCCATAAAATGTTTGGCGGAGGCCTGCTGGTAAAAGTCCTCAGCGTCGCGGTATCCATTGATGGGCGCCGAGAAAAAGTCATCGAAATCGCGCCACTCACTGATCTCCCCGAACTTGCTGATGTCCACCACCTCGGGGTATTTTTCCGCCTTAGCCTCGATCTTGGGCCGCAGGCTGTTGAGGAAGCGGCGGCGGTAGAAGCCATTGCCGGGCTGCTCCAGGGCCTGTACACTGGCTTTCAGGTCGCAGGGTGCGGAAAAAGCGATTCCTTTGGTAACAGGGGCCGGCGCTTCCTTTCCCGCCACCCCCAGATATTTCATCAGTATGCTCCCTCCCATGCTGAAGCCTGCCAGCACGATCTCCTCGTAGTCTTTGGTGCGCAGCGCATGCCGGATCACTTCGCTGATATCATCGGTATCGCCGTGGTTGTACATGCGCAGCTGCTCGTTCATTTCCCCGCTGCAGGTACGGCAGTTCCAGGCCAGCACATCCCAGCCCCGGGCGGCGAAGAGGTTAGCCATGCCCTTCATGTAGTGCCTGTCGGAATTGCCCTCCAGGCCATGGGTAAGGATGGCCAGGCGGCGGCGGCCTTTATCTACCCAGTCGAGGTCGAGAAAGTCACCGTCCAGCAGGATAATGCGCTCGCGCTCATAGGGCGTCTCTACCCGGCGCAGTATGGCGGGCAGTACGGTTTGCAAATGCCCGTTAAACTGATAAAAGGGAGGGCGGGGATAAGAAGACTGCTGAATGAGGGGCATGGCTTACTTCTGGTTATCTTTTTTGGCCGTATCGACATTTTCTTCTGTGGTGTAGAATTCGAAGGAGGCCCGTTCCGGCGAAAGGGCGGCGGCGTACTGGCTCTCGGCCACCACAAAATACTGAATTTCTTTGTGCGCTTGCTTTTTCACAGTAGCGCCCCAGACGCCGTCGTCAGCCATTCCGTCATCGTGGCCGCTATCGTCGAACATTTCCAGTTTGCGGAAAGCCCCCAGCTGGCCGAAGCGGTAGAAGAGCCAGGCCCGTTCCGCCTCCTGCATTTCGGCATTGAAAACCATGATGTCCCCGAAGTCGAGATGCTCAACTTTTGCTATTCGGGGAGGCTCTTTGCTCACCAGGGGGTGTTCCATGAGGTATTTAACGCGGGGTTCCATCAACTCGGCGATGCCTATGATGCTTACCTTGCCTGCCTTTGAGGATTCGTAGAGGTTGTTTTTGAACGCTTCGTAAGTATACAGCTTATTGGTGTCCTTCATGACGTGCTCGTCGATGAGGCTCTGAATTTCCAGGGCGCGCTTCAGGTAAGTGCTGTCCACAAAGTGGTCGTTCAGTATGGTGCGGATGTGGGCCACGTACATTTTCCGGTAAAGCTCATCGGCCAGCAGTTGGGTGATCAGCGGGCGCTTTTCGTTCTTCTGTTTGTAGTGAGTGAACGGGCTGAGGGCCTGCATCTCTTCGTTGGCCAGCGGGCTGCCGTTCACACCATCGTAGCGAAAGCCGCCGAAGGAGAGGTTGAGGTCCCAGATAATGGGATGCAAAAGCCCCGTTTCATCCTGATAGAGGTAATAATTGTGGCAAAAGCGCCCGGTGTAGCTGTCGAGGTTGACCAGCACCATATTGAAGGCCAGCATCCACAGCGCTTCATCTACATGGAAAATGGAGTCCAGTTTTTCGGGCTGCTTATTCAGCACTTTCGTCAGTTCGATCAGTTCTTTCCACCCCTTGTCCGTCTTGATCTCGTATTTGCCGCGATAGCAGGCCGAATCGGGGCCGAGGTACTGCAGGGAGGCCTTGTCTCCATCCGGGCAGTTAGGCAGTTCCTTGTATCCCCAGATGGGGTCGCATTTAAAGAGTATGCCGTCGTCATCGCCGAAGTAGCGTTCCAGGAATTCGTCCTCTACCGATTCGGTATTATTGTACAGGCCCATGTACTTGTCATTCACGAACAGCTTAACGAAATTGGCCCTGGGCGAGGGCATATACTGGTTGGCGATCTCATAAGAAAGCACTTCGCGCAGGAAGGAGGGGTCGCGAAAGACGTTGCTCAGCTTCATTTTATCCACACCGCCGGGCAGTTTTTCGTCTTTATGGGTGTGGTTGAAGTCGATATTGAAAGGCAGCTTTGAATAGCCATCCTTGCGGACGCTGAAGTAGGAGCTGTTTCCCTTAAAGCGCACGCCCACGCCTTCGTAGCGATGGCCATTGTAAACCGCGTCTCCCAGCAGGCGTTGGTCATACCCCTGCTGTTTCAGAGAATCCAGGATGTCGTCCCAGTTATCTTGTTTAAAATACAGGCGGACCTCCCGCACCTCATCAAGGCTGTACAGTTGAGATTCCTGAGCGCAAAGGCTCAAGGCGAGCAGAAGGCCAAAAACAGGGGATAATAAACGTAGCATAGTTTTTGGATCGTAGTGATTCAATCAGCGCAAAAGAAAAATTGCGAAGCCCCTTAAAGGACACCTTCAGGGACTTCGCAATCTGTATGCAGCAGCAGCAGCTTAGTTGTTCAATTCTTCCAGGCTTGCCGTGTGCTGTTCATACATGTAGCGGGGAGGGTCAAAAGCTACTGCCTTGGCATTTTCGGCATAGATGTAGTACTCGATATTGGCAGCGCCTTGTCCGGGCTGAATGACTGCCCCGAAAATGCTGTCCTCCGCTTCACCGTCATTATGTCTTCCATCATCCCTCATTTCCACCTCTTTAAAAGGCATGGAGGGGTCAAAGCGGTAGTAAACTACAACTTTCTTGGGAAACTTGTCTACCCGGGCCTGGATTTTAAAGTCGGTGACCTTCTCTGAGGAGAAGCGTTCCCGGCGGGTGACGGACACATCGCTCACTTCGGGCGGCACTACGGCCAGTACTACTTTTTCTTTGAGGAATTCCGTACGCGGCCCCATGAGTTCCTGCAGGCCGGGGATGCGGCTGCGCTTGCCGATGGTTTCGGTAAGGCTGGCGTTGAAGTCCTCCGTGGAGTAGTATCGGTTGGGATCTTCTTCGAAAGCCGGGCGTATAAGGCCCTGCAGTTCCTTGATCCGCTCTATGTAGGTATCCTTCCGGAAGAAGTCATTGGCAATGGTGCGGATGTGCGAGAGGTAGATCTTTTTATATTCCTCATTGCTCAGCAGGCGGCTGATCAGCGGTTTGGCGGGGTTGTCGATGTGCAGCAGAGGGTCCATTTCCTGCAATTCCTTGAGCTTGAGGTCAGAGCCTACGCCGGTATTCTTATAGCTGCCAAAGCAGAGGTTGAGGTCGTAGAGGATAGGCGTAAACTTCCCCTCCTTGTCCTTGTAGAGGAAGTAGTTCTCGCTGTAGCGGCCGGTATAGCTGCTGAGGTTCACCAGCACGTTATTGAAGGCCAGCATCCATAGTGTGCCGTCGATGTTGAGCACGCGGCTTACCTCATCCGGTTTCTGGTTGAGCACGTAGGTCAGTTCGATCAGGTCATCCCAGCCGGATTCCGAGAGCAGCATGAAGTTGTGCAGGTAGCACTTGGCGCTGTTGTCGTACTGCAGTGAGCCAAAGACGTCACTTTTACAGCCACTGGGTTCTTCCTCTACGAGGTTCGGCGCGCATTGCACGAAGGTCCCTTCGGCATTGCCGAAGTTATTGGTGAGGAAGGCGTCATCTATGGGCTCTACGTTGACAAACAGGCCATAGTATTCGCCATTGATGATCACCTTGGTGAAGTTGGCGCGCGGAGCCGGCATGTACTGCCGGGCCACCTCGTAGCCGAATACTTCGCGCACCATGCTCGGGTCGCGCAGGGCACTGGACAGCTTCACAGTCTGCTGGCCCTGGTAGTTCTGCTCCTTGTCGATAAAATTGAGCTTGATGTACAGGCTGTTGCGCTTGTTTCCCGGCTGGAAGGAGCGGCCGCCACGGTAACGCAGGCCGATGTCGTTGAATTTCTGCCCGTTTATCTCGATGGTTCCCAGCAGCAGGCCATCGCCGTTGAAGCGCAGAGAATCCAGTACGTAGCGCCAGTTGTCCTGTTCAAAGTTGATCTTGATCTCCTGAATGGTATTGACGTCGTAGAAGTCGGCTTGGGCCGAAACAGAAGAGGGAGTACCCAGGAAGAAAAGGCTCAATAAGATAAGAATGCTTCTTTTCATATTGGATAGATGTGATTTCAGGATTATAACAAATTACAATTTTTGTGTTGCAATATTAACAAATTATTTCAGAAAGCCCCGGTGCCGCCTCTTCTCCTATGAAAGGAATAACGATATTTTCTCCGCCGTATTACACCTGCCGGCACCCGCACTCCTCTTTTCCGGCTTTGCCGCTTACTAATTACATAACGCAAAATTTCTAATGGTTACACTTTCGGAGAAAGAATCTGCCCGCGCCCTTCAAATTCCTCAGAGAAGCTGCCGCAGGTGCAGGTATATGTTGACGGCCATGAGCGCCATGAGCGCCAGCGCGCCGACGCGCAGCCACCAGGCGTTCTGCCGGCGGAAATTATCGGCCCGTTTCTGCAGTTTTTCATCTTTGGAACGAAGGCGGCCGGTGGCAAAAAGGTAGAGGTATAGGCCCAGGAGAAAAAGAAGCACCTCAAACAATAAGCCCAGGTATTCCATTTTGATCAGTTGTTGATTTCTTCGAAGAAGCCGGTCTTGGTATTTTTCTTTACCTTATCCCAGTGGAAATAACGGCCGTTCATCGCTAAGTATACCCCGTAGGGCAAGGTCTGCACAAAGGCCAGGGCGCTACCGAGGTTAAAAAACCCGTCAGAAGAAGTCCCGAAAGCATAGGGGATCATCGCCCCGGTCAGTACAATGGTCTTTTCGTGTATTTCCTGGCCGGCCAGATAGTGGGCAGTCTCTACGATGCGGTCGGTGCCATGCGTGATCAGGATCTTGTCATGGAGGCAACGGCGGCAGTTATAGGCGATGATCTGCCGGTCCTCTTCGCGCATTTCCAGGCTGTCGACCATCATCAGGGTCTTAATGTCGATATCGAGGGTGCAGCGGCCGCGTTCAAACATGCTGGGCAGGTGGGTGTCCTTGAAGTAGAGGGTGCCGGAAATGTAGTTATAATCCTTGTCAAAGGTTCCACCGGTAACGAAAACCTGTATCATATGTCTGGCTTTGCAGGAAAGGTAAGGGGCAAAAGCCAAAAGACAAAATTAAAAAAGAGCAAGGAGAAAAGGCCCCGCCGGAAGGGCGAAGGGCACATTCCTCAAATATTCTGGCTTTTTGCTTTTGCCGTTTTTCCCCGCTACTCCACCTCGAAGATGCTGTCTTCCAGGCCGCTATTGACCTGTACAGCTTCTACTTTCATGGTGATGGGGAAAGGCGCCATACCCGTGGATGTCAGTTCGTAGGGCAGCATGATGCCATCCACCTGGCGGTAGTCTGCGAAGAGGTTAGTCAGCGTTGTTTCTCCCTGCGGCCCCTTCTGCGTGCTGATGGTTTTCAGCTTCAGTTTGCTCTCCGTATCGTAGAATTCCGTGGATTTCCTGCCGGAAGGGCTCACCACCTGAATACGGTAGGCGTCACTTCCCTCCACCTGTTCTATGCCTTCGAGTGTGAGGGTGTAGCCCTTGCTGTCATACTCCAGCTCGGGGAAAAGCATGGCCTGTTGCTTCATTTCCCGGGCATCTTCTTCTTCCAGCTTTTGTTCCTGGCCCATAGCAACGACCAGGCCCTGCTCGCCGTCGAACTTGGTGACGTTGACGGGAGAGCCATTCATTTCCACTGTATTAAGCATTTTGTTGGGAGCTTTGCGCTGCAGATTGACCAGAAGGGACATTCCCTGTACGGTGGTGCTCATCTCTAAAGTGAGGTCTTCCACTTCGCGGAGCCGCTCCTCTCCTCCTATGGCGGCAATGTAATCCTGAACGACACCCTGGGGGGTAAGGCCCTCCGGAACACTTGCTTCTGAGCCTTTTACAAGCTGGCCATCGGCATCGTAGAATAACACTTCTCCGGAGCCGGCAAAGCGCGCCAGTTCATCAGCCACTTCCGATTTGTTGCCTACTACCAGAATATGCGCCTTGCCGGGCAGGATGTACTCTCGGGCGGCCTCCATCAGTTGGCCGGGTGTGATGGCCTGCATCCGCTTGAGGTAGTTGGCGTAGTAGTCTTCCGGCAGCTTATAGCGGATGGTGTTCAGCGCAAAGCGCGCCACCGTTTCGGGGCGCTCCAGCGCCCGGGCGAAGCTGCCGGTAATGTAGTTCTTGACCGATTGCAGCTCGGTGTAGGAAACCGTATCCTCGCGCAGGCGCTTCATTTCGTAAAGGAACTCTGCCACCGCGCTGTCGGTAACTTCATTGCGCACATTGCCGCCGGCGGAAAAGTAACCGATGTACTTGTCGGCCTGCAGGGTGGAGTTGGCGCCGTAGGAATAGCCTTTGTCTTCCCGGATATTGAGGTTGAGCCGGCTATTGAGGGAAGGGCCGCCGAGCAGGGTGTTCAGCAGGTTGGCCACGATGGCATCTTCCGTACCGGGCTTGAGGTTGACGGGATAGGTGAGCTGGATGACGGATTGCACCGCGCCGGCCTTATCGACGAAGGCTACCTCCGTTTGTGCCGGCGGTTCAGGCCGCTCAAAAAAGGCTTTTTCGGATTCGCCCTTTTCCCAGCTGCCAAAGTACCGTTTCGCTACTGCCCTGGCGGAATCCAGGCCGATATCGCCCACAACCGCCAGGTAGGAGTTATTGGGTAGAAAATAGTTTTTGTAGTACTCCCTGCAACGCTCTACGGTGATGTGCTCAAGGGTTTTCTCCGTGGTGATCTCCCCATAGGGGTGTTCACCGAAACGCAGCACCTGAGAAACCCGGGCGGCGATGGCCCCGGCTTCGTCTTTATTCAGCGACAGTTCCGACAGGCGCTGTTTTTTCAGCTTGTCAAACTCTTCTTCCGGGAAGCTGGGTTGCAACAGCACTTCCGACATGATGGCCAGCAGGCTGTCGCGGTGCTGGGTAAGGCAGGAGCCGAACATACCCTCAGAACTGGTAGAAAAGGAAGCACCGATAAAATCCACGGCAGCATCGATGGCGGCCTTATCCCGCTTTTCCGTACCCCGGCTGAGGAGTTCGCCTGCCAGCGCGGCCGTACCGGTATATTCCCCTTCTTTTCGCAGAGGCGCGTCTACCAGCAACTGAAAGGAAACCTTGGGCAGTTTATGGTTTTCCACAACCACTACTTTAAGGCCGTTTTCCAGGGTGAATTCCTGATAATCGCCCATTTTGATCTCCGGAGCAGGGCCGGGTTCCGGCGCCTTTTTTCGGAAATCATCTTCCTGGGCGGAAATGCCCTGAAAGGCAAAGACAGAAAGGAAGAGAAGAAATGGTCTGATAAAATTCATTATTGTTTGATTTGAGCTTTTTTTAAAAAATCCGGCAGGTAGGTTGCCTTCGGCCGCCGTAGCTCGTAGAGCGAAGGCGGCATACTGCATACTGTTGAGCGTAGCGAAACCCGCACGGCCCGCTGCCCACTGATCTACGGCTGGTTCGGCTTCGGCAGATAATACAGCACCACGCGGTTATTTTTGGTGAAGTACTTTCTGGCGGCATTGCGGATATCCTCCCGGCTCACTTTCATGTATTCCTCCAGTTGAGTATTGATCTTGGCGGCCTCATCGTAGAGCAGCTCGTAAGTAGCCAGGTTGTTGGCGATGCCAAAGAGCGTGGCATTGTCGTTGATGAAATCGCTTTCTATCTGGTTGCGCAGTTTCTGGAATTCCTTTTCCGTGATCAGCTCCTCCTGCATTTTCTTCACTTCCGCATCCATGGCTTCCTCCACATCCTTGATATCCACCCCGACATTGGCAATGGCATAGGCCAGGGCGAAACTGGGCCCTTCGCGATCGTAGGCGAAGTTCCCTACCTGAATGGCCAACTCCTTCTCATCGACCAGTGCTCTGTTCAGGCGCGAGCTCTCACCCTGCGACAGGGCCTGCGCCAGCATGTTGACCGCATAAAAATCCTCATCGCCGATAGACAGGGTGCGGTAGGCCTGAAAAACAGCTGGCAGCTGGATCTCATCATACACCGTATCCCGGATCTCGTTCTTCAGCGGGGGCTCCTTCACATCAGGGCGGTATATCTCCCCCTCCCGTTTGGGAATGCCTTCGAAATATTTAGCCACCCATTCCCTTGCCTGTTCGGGCTCGAAGTCTCCGGTAATGGTAAGCACGGCATTATTGGGAACGTAAAACTCCCGGTAGAATTCGACATAATCCTCCTCCGAAGCTGCATTGAGGTGCTCCATAGAGCCGATCGTCGTCCAGCGGTAGGGATACTTCTTGTACAGGCGCTTGACGATCTCTTTCTGGAAGGAGCCATAGGGCTGGTTGTCATAGCGTTGCCGCATTTCTTCCTTGACGACCTCGCGCTGTGTTTCCACGCCTTTCTGGTCTACTTTCGCGTGCAGCATGCGCTCGGATTCCAGCCACAGCCCCAGTTCCAGCTGATTGGAAGGCAGAATTTCAAAATAGCAGGTATTGTCCGCCGAGGTGTAGGCATTAAGCGTCCCTCCGGCGTCCTGAATGTATTTGGAGAATTCTCCCCGATCGATATTTTCTGAGCCTTCGAACAGCAGGTGCTCGAAGAAATGAGCGAAGCCGGTGCGCTCCGGGTCTTCGTTCTTCGAGCCCACATGGTACATCACGGCAATAGCGACGATAGGAGTAGTAGTATCCTGGTGCAGGATCACCCTCAGGCCATTGTCCAGTTGATATTTCTCGAAGTCTATGGCTCTTTGCTGGGCCTCGGCCGTGAAACCAAAACTGAGAAGGGTTATTGCACCGATAAAAAAAGGCAGTTTCATGTAGCGGTTTTTTGATAAGGAAAAAAGAGAACGACAGTAGATAGAGCTAATCCGCGAAAATGAGAAGAAATTTCCCGTCCCGGAATCTGTTTATACCTAAATATGCAACCTGCCAGACGAAAAAGGGTTCATGGCGGGCCAATGTAAATATAGTAACTAAGGCCTGTGTTCGGAAGTTTCAACTCTTTCGTAAAAAACGGCAGCGCCATCCTGCCTGTATCGGCAGAGTGGCGCTGGATTGGTTGATTGGTTAGGTTAAACCCAATCAACTAAGGGATTGCCGAATAATAAGTTGCGTGTATAGCCGAAGTTATTTTGTGCGCTAACAAGGCAAAAAACGTAACCATAGTGGGGCTACGGTGAGGCTTTTTAACGTAGTTAGCGTGCAAAAGAACAAGGCTAGATAGGTAAGTTATTGTTCGGCAATCCCTAAGTGAGCGGACAGAACAATATAACCCAGGCGGGTTTCGCTACGCTCAACAATCTGCCCGGAA
>CAYVVK010000097.1:0-13473 GCA_964454855.1 uncultured Phaeodactylibacter sp.
CTGAGCACCCTCAGCCCCCAGTCGAACTTTTTGTTGTTATTGATGATCAGGTCAGCCTCATCCATATAAGGTTTGATGTATTTTTCGAAGGTAGGCAGTACGTGGTGTTCGTAGCGGTAAAGCACGTCTTCCAGCGGATAGTTGCGCTCCACCTGGTCGCGTTTGATGCGGCGGATCACTTTGAGGTTTTCCTTGGCGTGCAGGAAGATCTTGAGGTCGAGCAAAGGGCGGATCTTTTTGAAGTGAAAAACGAAGATGCCCTCCACGAGGATGATTGGCGCCGGCCGGAAGGTAAGCATGCAGGGCGCTACAGCTGAATTGTTGAAAGTATATTCCTCTCTGGTGACCGTTTCCCCGTCGATGAGGCATTTGAGGTCTCCGGCGAAAGCCTTTTTATCTATCGAGTCCGGAAGGTCGAAATTGCGGACACCATGGCCGTCCTTCAGCTGTTCTTCCCGCGGCCGGTAATAATCGTCCTGTGATATGATGCAGAGCTCCTCTCTGGAGAAGCGATCTTTCAACTTTCTGATAAAAGTAGTTTTTCCGGAACCACTCCCCCCGGTAACACCAATAATTAGTGGTTTCATAAAAATACCTTACTGCTGGTTTTCACAAAGGTAATATTTTGAAGTGGTAAGTCAGAAAACCGGGCGAACAACAAAACTTTCTTACTTTTGGGCGTTCGCTCAACAAATAGACTGTCCATGGAATTTCTTATAGGGCTTCTGCGTGGCGCATTAGGCGTCATCGTCCTGCTCGGTATCTGTTACCTGCTAAGCGCCAACCGCCGGCTGATCAACTGGCGCCTGGTAGGCGCCGGCATCGGGCTGCAGGTTATCCTGGCCGTGCTCATTCTGAAAGTGCCTTTTGTAAGCTATATTTTCGACTGGATCGCGTCTTTTTTCCGGGCAGTCCTGGAATATACCGAGGCCGGTGCGCAGTTTCTCTTTGGCGACCTGATCACCAAAACGGATACCTTCGGTTACATTTTTGCCTTTCAGGTGCTGCCCACCATTGTCTTCTTCTCGGCCCTCTCCGCCATCCTCTACTACTTCGGCATCCTGCAGAAGATCATCTACGGCGTGGCCATCCTGATGAAGCGCACCATGCACCTCTCCGGCCCGGAGAGCCTGGCGGCAGCCGCCAACGTCTTCATTGGCCAAACGGAAGCGCCCCTGATCGTAAAGCCTTATCTGGAAAATTTCACCCGCTCGGAATTGCTCTGCCTGATGACAGGGGGCATGGCCACCATCGCCGGCGGGGTATTCGCCGCTTATGTAGGCTTCCTGGGCGGAACCGACCCCGAGCAACAGCAATTTTTCGCCAAACACCTGCTGACGGCTTCCATTATTTCCGCCCCGGCAGCCATCCTGGCGTCCAAAATGCTTTATCCCGAAACCGAGGAAAAAGACATCGATGAACAAATGGAAATGGCGGAAGGCACGGGAACCAATGTACTGGACGCTATTTCTCATGGCACTACGGACGGCCTGCGCCTGGCGATCAACGTAGGCGCAATGCTGCTGGTATTTACGGCCCTTATCTACATGCTTAACTCCATTTTTATGGGCGGCACGGATGGGATCAACTATCTGGCAAAAATGCTTTTCGGAGAAGGGGTGGGCGACTGGAATTCGGCCATCGCCATCTCTACCAACGGCCGCTTTGAAGGTTTTAGCTTTACCTACCTGCTGGGCAATGTCTTTGCGCCCTTCGCCTGGCTCCTGGGCACCCCCCTGGAGGATATCCGGGTGGTGGGGCAGTTGCTCGGACAGAAAACCGTGGTCAATGAATTCGTGGCCTATGCCGAACTGAACGCCATGCGGGAAGCAGGCGTTAATTTGCAACCCAAATCCATTCTCATCGCCACCTACGCCCTCTGTGGGTTTTCTAACTTCGCTTCCATCGGCATACAGATCGGCGGGATCGGCGCCATCGCCCCGGGGCAGCGCAAGACGCTGACGGAATTCGGAATCCGGGCCCTTATCGGGGGGACGGTGGCCTGTTTTCTTACTGCCTCTATTGCGGGGGCCTTGTTTTGAATGGGCCTGCATTACCCCCAAATCCTGAATCCTAAATGAATGTGATTTAGGATTTCTGATTTCCCGCCGGCCCCTGCCTGCAGGATATTGCCTTTGGGCTACTGGTAGCTGATCCCTGGCCGGATCAGGGGGCCACCTCCCGGAGCGTTCTTTTGATCTGCTTGTGATGCCGTGCGAAATGCCCGTCGAAAAAAGCGGCCATGCCTTCCAGGCTCATGCGGCCGGCGAAGGGGTGCCGGTAGATGGATTTGCGGAATAGCTCCTGCGGCAGGCCCTGCAGGTACTCGCGAAGCTCTTCCCGGTTTTTGCGCCAGCGTTTGGCCACCTCTTCGAAGTCCGACTTTTCCGGCAGGGCCGCATCATCCACCCCGGGAGGGGCCTTGAATTTGAAGGGCAGCAGGAAATAGAAATTCAGGACAGTGGCCCGCCAGGAACTGCCCAGGCCGGCGTCTTTCAGATCCGGATCGAAGCTCAGTTTCTTCCTGACGTACCGGATTGAGCCCTCTTCGGCCAGCATCAGATGGTGCATCACCTGCAGGGCCGACCAGCCGCCGTCAGCGGGCTTGCGGTTGAGGGTGTCGTTGTCGTAGCCGGAGAGTTCTTCCAGAAGGGTTTCCAGGCGCTGGTCAATGCGTTTTAGGCGGCGGTCAAGGGAGGGTGTCATGAGTGAACGGTTTTGCGGTGTTTCGGTGTTTCGGTGTTTCGGTGTTTCGGTGTTTCGGTGTATTGGTGTATTGGTTTTGCGGTGTATTGGTTTTGCGGTGTATTGGTTTTGCGGTTTTGCGGTTTTGCGGTTTAAAGGTACGAATCCTCCGGTGAACTTTTTAAAATATGAGTCATCAGGAATCACTCCACCCGCTCCGCCTTATGCGCTCCATTCTGCAACAGCGTCAGGCTGGTAACTTTGCCCCCATCATCCAGATGAAAGACCAGCTGAGCGTCGATCTTTTCTGCAAAGAACTTGTGCTCTTCAAAGGGTTTGATCTCTATTTTTTCCTGCCCGGTGGCCTGCGCGAACATTTGCTTCCCTTCGCGGAATACCGTCAGGATGAATCCGGGCGCCAGTTGATATTTGCCTACGTAGCGGTCCAGGGTTTCAGCCGGTAATTCAATGGCGGCCACGCTCGGTATCTCTTTATCTGTGCGCTTCCAACTGATGGGCAGGCCGGTGTCTTTGGAAAGGACGGAGATGATGGCTCCCTGGGCGTTCCTCTGAAACTCCAGGGTGGACTGTCCATCCTCGAAGAAGAATTTATCCTTCTCGTAGGGGAAAACCCTGAACTTGGTGCCTCCACTACGCATGGAGTACAATTGCCCGTCTTCGAAAGTGATGATGCGCTGGCCATCGAATTCAGACTCATATACCGCCTCGTAGGCGGCCAGTTCCTGAGCAGGCATTTCTATTTTTTCCCATTCAAAGGGTTTGCCGATGGCTACAGCCGCCATTTTCATGGCCGTGGTGCCGGGGGCATGACAGTTACAATTGGAAAAAACAGCCACAAATACCTTTTCGCGGGGCAGGTAGAGGGAAGCGGTAAGATATCCGTTGATGCCGCCGCCATGCTGCACCATGGGGCTCCCCTGAATGTTGCCGATAAACCAGCCGAAACCGTAGGGCACTTCATTGCCGTTGTTGAGCCGGGTGGTGGCGTGTGCCTTTTCGAGGCTGGCCTTGCTGACTACCTTTCCATTCATCACCGCCTCGTACCAGGTATGCAGGTCTTCTGCATTAGACAGCAGGGAACCCGCGGCATAGGGCTGGGTCATGCTCAGAAATTCGGCATTTTTATAGCCCTCTTCCCCTTTCTGATAGCCGGCTGCCCTGCCTTCGATAACCCGGTAGGGGTCGCCGTAGAAGGAGTGCTTCATGCCCAAAGGTTCGAAAAAGCTGTCCTGGATATACTCCGCATAGGTTTTGCCGGACACTTTCTCAATGATGTACCCCAGGAGGAAATAAGCGGAATTATTGTAACGGAACTCCTCGCCGGGAGCGAAGTCCATGGGCTCATTTTTAAAGTAATCGATCATCTCTTCGGGTGTGAAGTCCTGCTTTCGGGCCTCGGCATCCCACTTTTCCAGGCCGGTATAGCTACGGATGCCGGAGGTATGGTTCAGCAGCTGTTCTATCGTTATTTGATACCCGTGGGTAGGATAATCTTCGACGTATTTGCTGATGTCATCCTGCAGGGAAAGTTTGCCTTCTTCCATCAGCTTCAGGATGGCGCAGGCGGTAAACTGTTTGGTAATGGAACCGATGCGAAAAATGTGGCCGGGCTGCATGTCCACATCCAGTTCGAGATGCGCCTTACCGAAGGCTTTATGGTAGATGGCCTCGCCGTCTTTGGCCACCAGGGCGACACCTCCCGGGCCGTCGGCGGGGAACAGTTCGGTCAGTAAGGCATCAAATTCTTTTTCGAAACTTTGGCAGAAAACAGCCGTGGATACGGCAATCGTAAATAACAAGCTGAGCGGGGCTTTCATAAGCTTATTCATCGATAAATGGTTTTGTATGAAATGGGTTTGCGGATGCAAATTAGGAAAATTCAGCCGGCGCCATCCGCCTGATCCGCTCATTTTATACCGACGCCCGGCAGCTTTCGATGAACGCCCTTCCTCTTTCGGCAGCTTCATCATCCTGGGGAAAAGCGAAAATGTAGGAGTCATTCAAACGGCTTCTCAGGCACATGCCTTTTCTTTGCAGAAAAAACGAACCGATGAAGAATCCCTGGAAGACGCTCTCCAACGAAGTGGTATACGACAATCCCTGGATACAGGTCAGCCACCGCGAGGTAGTCACCCCCACCGGCACCGACGGCATATACGGCCTGGTGCATTTCAAGAACCTGGCCATCGGCATCGTGCCTCTGGACGAGGAGCTCCACACCTGGCTGGTAGGGCAATACCGCTATACCCTGGAGCAATACAGCTGGGAGATACCCGAAGGAGGCTGCCCGCTGGGCGAGGAAGCTCCCGTGGAGAGTGCAAAACGGGAACTGCAGGAAGAAACCGGCATTACAGCCAGAGAGTGGACGAAAATACTGGATCTGCACACCTCCAATTCCGTAACGGATGAGGCCGGCATGGCCTTCCTGGCGCGCGGCCTGTCTTTTGGCGCATCTGCACCGGAAGAAACTGAAGAACTGCAGGTACGGAAACTGCCATTCTCCGAAGCCCTGCAAATGGTTTTCCGCGGGGAGATCACCGATGCGCTGTCGATGGTTAGCCTGATGCGGGTGGGCTGGATGTTGGAGCGGGAGGAGAATGTCATATTGCTAAATTGCTAAATTGTTAAATTGTTAAATTGTTAAATTGTTGGGCTGGGGCATTATTTGTGCTGCTTAGTCCGCGGAGTTCGGAGGGCTCTGTTCCTGGCCGCTTGGGGGGATTATTGCACTGTTACATTGCTAATCCTTGGACAGATACGATTGAACAATGGCTTGCGTTTAGATTTTTGATTGCCAGCTTATCAGACTCTGGAGCCTGACATCTTGAATCTGGCATCTAACTTTATATGGCTGAATGTAGGGTAGCAATTACTTCGCGTCCCTCGCGGCTTGGCGGTGAATATTCCCCTCCTGGCCATCAGATCGAAGGCAGCTGCCGGCTCACCTTTCCCCAGAAGGCCTCATCGATCAGGCGGGCGCTGCCGATGATGGCCGCCTGTTCTCCCAGTTCCGAAAGTTCGATGGGGATCTCTATGCCTTCCAGGGCCAGGCCTTCGCGCAGCACGGGGCCAAACAGATCGTAGGCGCCGCTGATGTTGCCGCCCATTACGATGATATCGGCCTCAAACTTTTTCAGGTAGGGCGCCAGGAATTCGGCCATATTGGCGCCGTATTCCTCCATGAGGTGCTGGGCCACCGGGTCGGTACTCGCCTTGTCGGCCACCTCTTTGGCGCCGGACGCGATCCTGCCCGTCTTTTCCTCGTATTCGCCCACAAACCAGCGGGTGCTGAAGTATTCATCGGCAATACCTCCGCGGTAAGGCAGGTGCCAGAGGCATCCCTCTTTGGGTACATCCTCCCTTTCCACCACCGGCACCCCCTCATCGATGAAAGCCGAGCCGAAACCAGTACCCAGGGTAATGGCCAGCACCTTTTGCTTGCCCCTGCCCTTTCCCAGCCAGGCCTCTCCCACAGCAAAGGAAGTAGCATCGTTGAGGAAGCGAACCGGCAAGCCGGCAGGAGCGGATAGCGGGGGCAGCAGCCTGGCAGCAATATCTTCGCCGTATATGCCAACAAACTTATGCTTCATTCTGGAAATGCCGTTGCGGTAATCAAAAGGGCCCGGCATGGCAAAGCCGAAGCCAGACAGTTGGCCGTCCTTTATCTGTGCGATACTGGCGTTCAGGGCCTTCGCCCAGGCGGCAAAGATATTTTCCGCCGGGCCTTCGTTATCTACTTGCTCCCGGGCGAGGGTTTCCTCAAGCAGTAAGCCGTTGGTGATATCTACAGCGGCGCAGCTGATGTGGCTGCCGCCCACGTCGGCTCCTATCGCTATTTTATGATCGCTCATTTCTCGTCCTTATTATTTTTTAGACATGGAAAAGGGTGCCGCCTCCCGGCTGCTTGCCCAGGCCTTGTTGGGTTCGCCATTCATATAAATGTCCAGCTGTCCCCCCTCTTGAAAGCTTTCATGGCCAATCCAGGCCTGTTCAAAAGGTTTGCCGTTCAGCTGGGCGGATTGAATGTAATACTGTCCCTGGCCATTATTGTGGGTAGTTATAGTAAAGGTACGGCCGTTTTCCAGTTGCAGGGTAGCCCTGTCAAATAAGGGGCTGCCCATAACGTACTGTGGGGTTCCCGGGCAAACCGGATAAAAACCCAGGGCGCTGAATACGAACCAGGCGGAAGTTTGCCCGTTGTCCTCATCGCCGCAGTACCCGTCTGGAGTGGGCTGATAGAGCTTGTCCATGATCTGCCGCACCCGCATCTGGGTTTTCCAGGGCTGCCCGGAGTAATTGTACAGGTAAGGCATGTGCTGGATCGGCTGGTTGCCGTGTGCGTACTGCCCCATATTGACGATCTGCATCTCCCGGATCTCATGAATGACAAAGCCGTAGTAGGACTCGTCGAACAGAGGCGGCATCGCGAAAACAGAGTCCAGCATGGCATTGAAAGCCGCCCGGCCGCCCATCAGTTGGATCAGGCCTTCCGTATCCTGGAACACGGACCAGGTGTAGTGCCAGCTGTTGCCCTCCGTAAAGGCGTCACCCCATTTGAATGGGTTAAAGGGTGACTGGAACTGCCCGTTTTCATTTTTACCGCGCATCAGGCGGGTTTCAGGGTCGAACAGGTTACGGTAGTTCTGCGCCCGCTTTTCAAAAAGTGCGATCTCCTCCGCCGGGCGGCCGAGGGCCTTTGCCAGCTCGCAGATGGTATAATCGGCATAGGCATATTCCAGGGTGCGGGCGGCATTTTCGTTGATGCCCACATCATAGGGCACATAGCCGAGGCGGTTGTAGTATTCTGCTCCATAGCGCCCCACCGAATTAACCGGGCCCTTACTTTCTGTATTTTTCAGAATGGCCTCGTAGAGCGTTTCGATATCATAGCCGCGAATGCCTTTCAGGTAAGAATCCGCGATAATGGAAGCGGAGTTGGAACCGATCATGCAATCTCTGTGGCCGGGGCTGGCCCATTCCGGCAACCAGCCGCTTTCTTTATAGGTATTTACCAGGCCTTCCATGATCTGGCCGTTCAGCTCCGGGTACATCAGCGTGAAGAAAGGGAAAACCGCCCGGAAAGTATCCCAGAAACCGTTGTCGGTAAACATGTATCCAGAAAGCACCTTGCCATTGTAGGGGCTGTAGTGCACCACTTCCCCTTCTGCATTCAGCTCGTAAAATTTCCGGGGAAAGAGCAGCAAACGATACAGGCAGGAGTAGAAAGTACGGGCATCTTCCAGGCTGCCGCCCTCTATTTTTATCCGGCTCAGCTCCCGCCGCCAGGCATCCCGGCCCTTTTGTTCGGTAGTTTCAAAACCATCAGAACCAATTTCCCGCTGCAGGTTGAGCTCCGCCTGTTCCGGGCTGATAAAGGAAGAAGCTACTTTGACGTGCACCTTCTCCCCTTTGGAACAGGAGAAGTGAACCACTGCCCCGACGTGATCACCGGCATTCACACTAGTCTCCGGCGACAGTTCTCCGTCTTTCCAGGTGCCGGCCAGGGAAAAATCCTTGTCGAAAACCGCTACGAAGAAGTTGTGAAAGTTATCCGGCACTCCCCCGCTGTTGTTCCGGCAGTAGCCGATGATCTTGCGCTCTTCGGGAATGACGTGTACAAAGGAGCCTTCATTGAAGGCATCCAGCACCAGGTAGGCCGAATCGGTTTCGGGAAAGGTAAAGCGGAAATGAGCGGCCCGTTCGGTGGGCGCAATTTCCGTCACTACGTCATAATCGGCCAGGTAGACGCGATAGTAATGAGGTTTCACCACTTCAGTTTTATGCGAAAACCAGGAAGCCCGCTCCTCCTCCTTAAACTTCAACCGGCCGGTGAGGGGCATCAGAGAAAAAGCGGCATAGTCGTTGATCCAGGGGCTGGGCTGGTGGGCCTGCTTGAAACCCCGGATGTGATAGGCATCATAAGCGTAGGCCCAGCCGTCCCCCATTTTTGCAGTTTGGGGGGTCCAGAAATTCATACCCCAGGGCAGGGCGATGGCCGGGTAGGTATTGCCATTGGAGAGCTGAAACTCCGAATCCGTGCCCATGAGCGGGTTGACTAACTCAAGCGGATCTCCCCATCCGGCGGAGGGCATATTCTGGGCCGAAGCATCAAAAGCCAGGAGAAGCAGTACCGGATAAATGCTGAGGAAAGCGGAATGTATGATTTTCACCTAATCGCGTCTTTTTTGTGATTCCCGGCAAAATAGCAATTAGGCGTTACTTTAGGAATAAACGGCCTGTTGAATTAATTAGAAACGAGGGTCTGCGGCTTGAAGGCCGACCAGCTGAACCAGAAAAGCTTGCTGAAATGTGGCAGTACGCGCAACTGCCGGCCATCTGCCGGCGCCCTGCCTTCGATATTCCAAAGGTTTCCGGTCTCGGCATCCTGAGCGACCAGGCCGCCTTCCGGGTTTTGTAAAGGCATGAAATTGATCACTTCTCCATCGACTCTCCGAAAATAAACCGCCGCCACATCCAGTTTGGCATCGTAGAATATGGCGATGGGTTCTTCCCCCAGAAAGGTGTTGATGACCTTCTTTTCCCGGAGCGCGGCCATCGACAGGGCGGCACGCTGGCCGTCGTGCTCCAGGCCCAGCACAGGAGACATAGCGGGCAGGCGCCCGTCCAGCGGATGGTTCACCGGGTGCCAGGGGCCCTTACGGCGCAACAGGCCGGAGAGGGGCACCATCCAGCCCAGCATCCAATCTACTACCCGGTCCCTGATGCCTGCTGCCGGCAAGTGGACGAAGCGGGTATCGGGGTGTAGCGTTTTCCAGGCTTCCCAACTGGTGAGGGCCACAGGTTGCGCTTCCAGGCGCTGCCCGGAATCCGGCCCGGCAATGACGCGCCCATCCAGCTGTTGTATGTAATTGTCGCTCTTGGGGTCGTGGAAGATGATGTTGTTGTTATAGGCCGTAATGGGCAGGAACTCCAGTTCCCAACCGTGAAAGGCCGTGTGGAAAGCTACTGCCGTATTGCAGAGAATGCAGTAGGTTATCGCCATTTTTTTTCCTCCTACTTCTTCCACGATAACATGAGGGCGGGTAAGTTCCTTTCTGGAATAGGCCCGCGCCTCCCCGTTTAGTGAAATGCCGGCCACATCGTCATCGGGCGCCAGAAACTCACTGGCCTGCTCCGCACTCATCTCCCGGCGGAGCCTGGGCGCGCTCATGATCACCGGCACGTAGGCGCACCAAAAAAAGGCAAGGAAGAAGAGCCCCGCCGCTCCTGTTGCCCCAGCCCAGAAAGGTGGCGACATACCGGCGATGGCCTCGCAGAGCAGCAAGGCCCAGAGGCCGATGCCCAGCCCGCGAAAGAAGTGCCGGTTGCGGTGAGCCACCACCATGGTTTCCCGCTCGGGCATATATAGCTTTAAGGTTAGCGGAGAAAAGGGGAAAAGGGTAAAGGCTATACTTGCAAAACCCAATCCAAATAAGGCAATATCTAACCAGGACATATGGCTGTTTTTTTCAGTTACTGCGGCAGTCAGATCAATAAATAAGGTAGAGGGGAGAAATATTGTCGCCGGGAAGATAGCCGGCCCTGCGGACTGTCGGCGGCGCTACAATTCAGCACGATGGCCCGCCGGGCTGTATCTGACATTTATCATTGCGCCTTAAGGGAGAATAGGGTAAATTAAATGTGAATAAACTATTGTTTCAGAAAAAAACAGCATATGGAAGCCAGAAAATTCAGAACCGGCGACCGGGTCCGCCAAAAATCAGGCGGCCCTGTGATGGAAGTGGTCAAGTACTGCATGGAACATGAACTAATGGGCGATGTATTCAGCCTCCATGATGTGAAATGCGTCTGGTACGATGAGGACAAAAACAGGTTTGTGAAGGTCTTTGATCAGCGCAGCCTGTATAAACTGGAGAAAGACCATGGCTTGTTTACCACAAGGGAAGGAGTGAAAAGTGGTAGCCCGTAGGGGAATCGAACCCCTGTTTCCAGGATGAAAACCTGGCGTCCTAACCCCTAGACGAACGGGCCATGTGAAGCTGGAAGTCCGAAACCGGAAGTCGGAAATCCACTAGGTTTTTTCAAGCTGTCAATATAAACTCCAACTTACTTTTCTTTTAGAGCGGTGCAAATATAATTGCTTTCTTATTAATGCAAAAAATAATTGCAGAACTTTTTTTTACCTTTGTGGCCTTAAAATTAACCGTGACAGCCACTCACTAAACTAATGGCATCTATTTTTGGTTCAATAAGCCCAAAATAAAGTAGAGGTACAGCAAACGAACTGTATTTAATTATTGTTATTTTTACACTAAGTATCTTTTCCGAATAAGCTCAGGCAAAGATGCTGGCGCCACACACTATAGGCGAACATCATTAACTTTAAAATTTAAATCACGTAAAACCATGTCAAAAAAAGTTGCAATCAATGGCTTCGGCCGTATCGGAAGGCTTACTTTTCGCATGCTGCTTGAAAGGAAAGACGTTGAGGTTGTTGCCATCAATGACCTGACGGACAATCAAACCCTGGCTCACCTCTTAAAGTACGACTCCGCCCAGGGGCCCTTCGAAGGAACGGTAAAAGCCACAGATGACACTCTGATAGTGAATGGCAAAGAGATACAGGCCTATGCCATCCGCAACCCGGAAGAACTGCCCTGGGAAAAACTGGGGGTAAGCCTGGTACTGGAATGCACAGGCATCTTCCGCAGCAAGGAACAGGCCGGCAAGCACCTGAAGGCCGGGGCTAAAGACGTGCTCATCTCTGCTCCCGCCAAAGGAGGGGACGTACAGACCATCGTGCTGGGCGTTAACGAGGACGAACTCGACCGCCGCGCCAACGTATTTTCCAACGCTTCCTGTACGACCAACTGCCTGGCTCCCGTGGCTAAGATCGTACACGACAACTGGGGAATTGTAGTAGGTTCCATGACCACCACACACGCGTACACCGCCGACCAGAATATTCAGGATGGCCCGCATTCCGACCTGCGCCGCGCCCGCGCCGCTGCATTCAATATTGTACCGACCAGCACCGGCGCCGCTTCCGCCACCGGCAAGGTGATCCCTGCCCTGAAAGGCAAGCTTTCCGCCATTGCCGTTCGCGTTCCGGTCGTTACCGGCTCCATGATCGAGCTGAACGTTCAGCTGGAAAAGAACACTACGGTGGAAGAGGTGAACGCCAAATTCAAAGAAATGGCGGATGGCCCGCTGAAAGGCGTTCTGGAATACAACGAGGACCCGATCGTGTCCAGCGATATCGTCCGCAACCGCCACTCTTCCATCTTCGATAGCCAGATGACGGATGTGATCAACAATAACTTCCTCAAGGTAGTAAGCTGGTATGACAACGAGGCCGGCTACTCCGCCCGGATGGCCGACCTGGCGGTTATGATCCTCAATAAGAAGTAAGATCGAAGAACCGAATGATCGAAGGAAGGAATGGCCAGGGGTTTGCCCCTTCTGTTCATTCCTTCTTTCATTCTATTACTCACCCACTTCATCCCTCCTTACCAAAAACCCACACACTTATGCAACTCGATGTAAAAGATAAAAAGGTGCTGGTCCGGGTGGACTTCAACGTCCCACTCGACAGCGAGTACAATATTACCGATGATACGCGGATTCGGGCCGCCGTGCCTACCCTCAGGGAGATCCTGGACGAAGGCGGAGCAGCCATTCTGATGTCCCACCTGGGGCGCCCGCAGCGCAAGCTCAAAGAAGACGGCAGCATCGACCGGGAAAAATTCACCCTCCATCATGTCACCGGGCGGCTTTCCGAGCTGTTGGGCGTAGAGGTCCAATTCTGTGACGAAACCGTGGGGCCGAAAGCAAAAAAAATGGCTGATGCCCTGAAGCCCGGCGAAGTGCTGATCGTGGAGAATACCCGTTTCGAAGAAGGCGAGACCAAGGGTGACAAGGAGCTGGCCAAAAAAATGGCGGAACTGGGCGATGTGTACGTCAATGACGCTTTCGGCACCGCCCACCGCGAACACGCCTCCACCGCCACCGTAGCCCAATTCTTCTCCAAAGAAGAGAAAGCCTTCGGGCAACTGATGAAAGCGGAGATCGAAAATGCGAATAAGGTGCTGAAGAGCCCCGAACGGCCCCTGACCGCCATCATCGGCGGCGCCAAGGTGTCGGACAAGATCCTGCTGCTGGAGCGGCTGATCGACTTCGCCGACAATCTGCTCATCGGCGGCGGCATGGCCTACACCTTTATCAAGGCCCAGGGCGGCCGGGTCGGCAATTCGCTGGTAGAGGAAGACAAACAGGAGCTGGCGCTCCGGCTCCTGGAGAAGGCCAGAGAAAAAGGCGTAAAGATCCTTCTCCCCGAAGACTCCATTATAGGCGATAAGTTCAATAAGGATGCCAGGGCCCAAAAGGCCAACAGCAAGGCCATTCCCGATGGCTGGATGGGCCTCGACATTGGCCCGGAAGCCCAGGGCGCTTACATCGAGGTGGTCATGGATTCCAGGACCCTGCTCTGGAACGGCCCCATGGGCGTTTTCGAAATGGAAAAGTTTGCCCAGGGCACCAGGAGCATCGCCGAAGCGGTGGCCAAAGCGACCTCAAAAGGCGCTTTCTCCCTCATTGGCGGAGGTGACTCGGTTGCCGCCATAAACCAGCTGGGCCTGGCCGATGAGGTCAGCTTCGTTTCCACCGGCGGCGGCGCCATGCTGGAATTCCTGGAAGGTAAAGAGCTGCCGGGAATTAAGGCGGTGAAGGAATAAGTAGTCGGACAGATTTAGTTTACTTATACTGCTTCGAAAGCAGGGCCTGAAGCGCTTTGTTCTCAGGCGTTCC
>CAYVVK010000098.1:0-13439 GCA_964454855.1 uncultured Phaeodactylibacter sp.
GGGAAGGCGTCGGCCAGCTGGGCACCCGCCTGGAGAACAACCTGGCCGGCATACTGGTCATCAAAAGCTTTACCGCCGAGCGCTTCGAATCGGAGCGCGTGCGGGAAGTGTCCGAAAACTACCGGGACGCCAACTTCCGCGCCATCCGCTGGAGTTCGGCCTTTGTACCCGTCATCCGCATCTTCATCAGCATAGGATTTGCCCTCACCCTGCTGATCGGCGCCTATTGGGTCTTGTTCGAGCCCGGCCGCTTTACCCTGGGCAGCCTGGCCTTCTTCGCCATGATGACACAGCGCCTGCTCTGGCCGGTGACCCGCCTGGGCGTTATTTTCGATGAGTACGAGCGCGCCAGAGCCTCCGCCCGCCGGATTTTCGGCCTCATCGATACCCCCAACCAGATCAAAAACCCCGAAAGCCCGGAACAACTGCCGGAAAATGCGGGCCGTATTCACCTCGACCAGGTATCCTTTGCCTACAAAACCGGGCAGCCCGTAATAAAGGACGTCAGCCTGGATATCAGGGCCGGCGAAACGGTGGGTATCGCCGGGCCTACCGGCGGCGGCAAAACCACCCTGATCAAACTGCTGCTCCGCCTCTATGACGTTACGAAGGGGCGGATACTGCTGGAAGGCATTGACATCCGCCAGCTGACGATGGAAAGCCTGCGGCGGCGGATCGCCCTGGTCAGCCAGGACGTATACCTTTTTCACGGCACCGTACGCGAAAACATCGCCTATGGCAGGGAGGGGCACTCCATAGAGGAGATCAAAGAAGCTGCAAAAAAAGCCCAGCTGCACGATTTCATCATGAGCCTGCCGGAGCAATACGAAACCATCGTGGGCGAACGGGGCATCAAATTATCTGGCGGGCAGCGCCAGCGGCTCAGCATCGCCCGCGCCATACTCAAAGACGCCCCCATCCTCATCCTGGACGAGGCGACCAGCGCCGTGGACACCGAAACGGAAAAGGCCATACAGCAGAACCTCAGCCAGCTGACGGAGGGCAAGACCGCCATAATCATCGCCCACCGGCTGTCTACCATCCGCCAGGCCGATACGATACTGGTGCTGAAGAACGGGGAGCTCGTCGAACAGGGCACGCACAATGAGCTGCTGGCGGCAGATGGGGAATACGCCGGCCTGTGGAAAGTGCAGACGGGGGAGCCGGCCTTGCCGTAGGCGGTGAGCGGTTTGCAGTGGGCAGCCTTCGCCCACCACAGCCTTCTTCGACAGCCGAAGCCTCGGCGAAGGCTGTGGCGAAGAGGGGAACAGTAAATGAAGCCCATGTGCGATTTACGATGGAAGCATGTGCGATTTACGATTTTGCCCTGAGCGGAGCCATAAAACACAAAACGGGCTTTGCGGCAATGCACAAAGCCCGTTTTGGCAGAGATCCGAAAAGCCTGTATCAGATATCCTTCACTGAATTGCGGTCGATAAGGATGTCCTTGAGTTCTTTCAGGAATTTATACTGATGGGGCAGGACTTTCTTTACCGCTTCTTTGACCACAAAAAAAGTACCTTTTTCCATTTCCTTGAGTTCGCCTTTCAGCTGTTTGGCATCTTCGTACAGCATACCTTTCAGGGAGGGGATCTCGTGCCAGTCGCCCTCTACGGCCCAGGCTTCTTCCATGCCGCCGCCGTCCTGTTTTACGGGGTCCAGTTCAATGAGCAGCTCTTCTTCGCACAGAGATCGGGAACGCTCTCCATCGAATTCTCCCTGCGGGATCTCCCAGTTTTCCCCGTCTTCCGAAGAATTGACCAGAAAGACCTCCAGGCCTTTTTCCCGGAAGCGATATATGATCAGGTTTGCTTTCTTTAGTAAATTCATGATGCAAGGTTTATAAACTGCCTCCTGAGGCGTTAGTCATTAGCTAAACAGAGATGCCGGAAAAATGTTTTCAACTGGCCGGCCTGCAAAGAAAAACAGTTTATGGGAATTTACAAAAGATCTAACGGTTAATAGACTGTTCGATGACTTCCAGTACGGCCAGCGAGAGGAAGGCGTCCTTTTCTTCCTGGTTCATGTCTTGCTTCACGAATTCAAAAGCCCGCTGGCTGAGTTTGGTGCTTCCCTCTTTTTTCAACCTGGCTATGTTGGCTACCTCCCGTTCGTTGACCAGTACCGGCAGCAGTTCTCCGGCCTCCCGGTTGATGCGCGCCAGCATGCGGTTTTTTCGCCCGGCGTACAATATGCCATTTTCTTTCAGGGTGCCGAGCTGTTCTTTATCGACAAATACATCGATACCTTTTTTCCGGATGCGATAGACGTACTCGCTGTTTCCGGTCCTGGCATAGAGCAGGCCCGTTTTGCTGGGGCCCAGGTATTCTTTGTAGCTGTAGGCAAGTACGGGTTCGTGATAGATAGAAGTGAACACGCCCTTGGCGGTTTTCGTCAGCCCTTTACGCACCACCTGCTTTTCCTGGTTAAAGGAAAACAGTTCCATTTCTTCCCGCGTCAGGGGAACGAGTTCGTCGGCCCACTTGTCCATATCCTCTTTCATCTTGTCCAGATCGGCTTGCAGCCTTTTGTTGCCGGGCTGGAAGTTGGAGAAAACCTTAGCCAGCAGGAAGACGCCGATGGCGGCCAGCAGTAATGCGAATAATGCAAATAATGCCATTTCGTTCATTTCTTTTGTATAATGGTCACTCAAGGCTGTAAATGCCCGACCGGTAATTGAGTTTTATACCGTATTGATCCGGGTTTTCAAACTGTTGCCGCCGTGTCTGCAGGGCAATGCGGTTTGCCTTTGTCAATAGGGAAAGGCCAGCCTCCAGTATGCGGTCCAGCTCAGCCAGCACCTTTTCCTGAGGCTCCCAATAAGTAACGCCCGCCGCCGTTATATCGTTGACTATCTGCTGTCGCAGCTGGCCGATTTTCTCTCCAAATAAATCCTTAGGACCCAGTGCTTTGTCCAATTCCACCAGAATACGGTAGTGAATACCTTTCCCCAGAAGGCTATGGCTCTGCCCTTTTTCGGGCTGAATGGACCATGCCGGATAAAAATACTCAATACTATCGATAGGATAAACCATCAGGCAGGTTTGAATGAACTGCTCATCGGCTGCTTCGGGAGTACAGCCCGCCAAATGCAGGAAGAAGCGGTAGTCGATAAACAGGTGAAAGCGGTCTTCTTCTTCCACCGGATAAGGGGCCAGGCTGGGAAGAGCTTCCCTGAGCCAGGACAGGCTTTCCTCATTCAGTTCGCGCCCGGCCAGGGCAGCTACCAGGGTATCCCTGAGTTGTTCGGTGCGCTGCAACACAGCCGCCAGGGCCGCTGCAGAATCCACCTTTTCCAGCGCCTGTCGGTAATCCAGCACCCGCCCCCCAAGATCGGGGCCCAGAAGATACTGCAGGCGCGTGAGGGCGGAATATTCCTCCAGGCTCTCAAAGGCAGCCGCATAGGCCCAGCCCTGCTGCCCCGAGGGGGTTTGCACCAGCAGCCAGGGCTCGTCGTACTGCCGCCCATGCCGGATGATCCTGGTGCTAAAGGTGCTGCGCTCTCCCATGAAGGACAGGCTATCTCCGGCCTGCAGGGGCCGCATCGCCGCCCCTTTCTCGCCGGGTTCCTCCCGGAGGCCGAAAAGTGGCTGGCGGACCAGCATCAGTTCCCGTGCGGCATTTCCGGCTACCTCTCCGACGGCAGCCTGCTCCACACCCGGTTTTTCATTTTGGCAGGCCAGCAGGAGCAGGGCAGCGAAGACAAGCGTGATACAGGGTATCTTTCTCATAGCGATAAAGGATTTACCCATCAAAAAAAATCCACCTCCGCGCAGGGCAGAGGTGGAAAAAAGTAGTTTTCATGCCATTCTCCCTATCCGAGATAGGACTTCAGGGCATTGCGGTTATAAGATTTGCGAAGCCTGCGGATGGCGCGTTCTTTGATCTGGCGGACGCGTTCTCTGGTCAGGCCGTAGAGTTCACCGATTTCTTCCAGTGTCAGGGATTTCTGGCCGTTCAGGCCGTAGTACGAAGAAAGCACCTCCACTTCCCGGGGAGAAAGGATGGACAGGCCCTGCTGTACTTCCTCTTTCAGTGATTGCTCCATGAGCCCGCCGTCCGGGCTCATGCCATCGTCGCTGGAGATGATGTCCAGCATGGTGGAGTCTCCGTCTTCCCCACTCAGGGGAGCGTCTACAGAGACGTGGCGGCCGTTGCCCTTGAGCATATTCGATACTTCCTTCGGTGTCATCGCCAGTAGATCCGCCAGCTCTTCGTGCGTGGGTTCGCGTTCGAATTCCTGGACGAAAGACAGGAAGGCTTCATTTACTTTATTATAAGAGCCTACTTTATTAAGCGGCAGTCGGACGATGCGGGAGTACTCCACAATAGCCTGCAGAATGGACTGGCGGATCCACCACACCGCATAGGAGATAAATTTAAAGCCTTTGGTTTCATCAAAGCGGCGGGCGGCTTTCATCAGGCCGACATTACCCTCATTGATGAGGTCACTCAGAGACAGGCCCTGGTTTTGGTACTGCTTAGCCACGGATACGACAAAGCGGAGGTTGGACTTGGTCAGTTTATCTAAGGCGTCCTGGTCTCCTTCCCGAATGCGCCTGGCAAGATTGGCTTCATCCTCGGGGGTGAGCATAGGTATCTTGCCAATGTCATTGAGGTATTTATCGAGGGACAGGCTCTCCCTGGCAGTGATTTTGTTTGTAATCTTTAGTTGACGCATACTCAGGGATTTTTTAGGGACTTTCTACTGTTAAGATACGCTTTTACATGTAAAAAGTTGCTTCATCAAATTAAAACTTGACTTTTTGCAAAAAAAGGATTATGAAAAAAAGTTTTCACTTTGAATACAACCTTCCCACATTAAAAGTTCCTTTATTTTTCCCTGTATTCGCGCCTGGCGAACACGATCCCGGCCTCTGCCTGCCTGAGGCATACTGGATATCAGGGTATCAGGCATTAAAAAACCGGCTTCGCCAATACGAATCCGGTTTTTTTAATGGAGATGTACCTGCTATCTCCTATCTCTGTTGCCGCCGCCGCCGTCACGGTGTCCACCACCGCCGCCGCGGTTATCCTCGCCTTTACCATTGCCGTCCGGCTTCGGTAGGAGCGCCTTGCGAGACAGGCGTATTTTGCCGGTCTTTTTATCGACGCCGATGAGCTTGACCCGTACGTCATCACCTTCCTTGAACACGTCCTCCACGCGATCGATGCGGGAGTGGGACATCTCGGAAACGTGCAGCAGGCCACTCTTGCCCATAAAGTCGACGAATACACCATAAGGCATTACAGACTTCACTGTGGCGTCATACACCTCCCCTACAGAGGGGGTAAAGGTAATCTTGCGGATGCGCTCCAGCGCGGCATCGATAGCCTCTTTATTATCACTGGCGATATTGACCACTCCTTCATCGCCCACCTCTTCGATGTTGATGATGGTGCCGGTCTCGCTCTGGATTTCCTGGATGACCTTACCCCCCGGGCCGATAACGGCGCCGATGAAGCTCTTGTCGATGATGAGCTCTACAATGCGCGGAGCATGTGGCTTGAAGTCTTCCCGTGGTTCGGCGATGGATTTGCTCATTTCCCTGAGAATATGCAGGCGGCCGGCGCGGGCTTGTTCCAGAGCTTGTTCCAGCAAGTCGTAAGACAAGCCTTCGATCTTAATGTCCATCTGGCAGCCGGTAATTCCATTTTCTGTGCCCGCCAGTTTGAAGTCCATATCACCAAGTGCATCTTCATCACCGAGAATATCGGTGAGGATGGCGGTGCGCTCTCCGTCGGAGATCAATCCCATAGCGATGCCGGCTACAGCAGCTTTTATCTGAATACCGGCGTCCATCAGCGACATGGAACCGGCGCAGACGGTGGCCATGGAAGACGAACCGTTGGATTCCAAAACATCGGAAACGATGCGTATGGTATAGGGGCTTTCATCAGGCAGCACCTGTTTGAGCGACCGGCCGGCCAGGTTGGCATGGCCGACCTCACGGCGGCCGGGGCCACGCTGCGGCTTGACCTCGCCGACCGAGTAGGGCGGGAAGTTATAGTGCAGGATGAAATCTTCGAAGTACATGCCCAGGGCGTTATCCACCATCATTTCGTCCTGCTTGGTGCCCAGGGTCAGAGAGGCCAGTGCCTGGGTTTCACCGCGGGTGAATACCGCGGAGCCATGGGCAGCAGGCAGGTAATCCACCTCCGTCCAGATGTCGCGCACTTCGTCGAGTTTACGGCCGTCGAGGCGCAGCCCGGTATCGAGCACCATATTGCGGATGACCCCCTTGCGGAGCTTGCCTAAGTACTCCTCGGCCAGCTCGCCAAATTCCTCCATGTATTCCTCGCCTTTCTCTTCGGTAAGGGTTTCGATAAGGTTTTCCTTGATCTCTTTGAAAGAATTTTTGCGCACCTGCTTATCCAGGGCGCCTTTGGCCACTTCGTATATCTTGTCCTTGGCCAGCTCTTCCACGCGCTTTTTGAGTTCCTCATCTTCCGGGGCAGGCTCGAGCTCGCGCTTTTTCAGTGCTTTTTCACCGACCTTTTCGGCCAGTTCCAGTTGAGCCTTGCACTGTACCTTGATGGCTTCGTGGCCCGCCTGAATGGCTTCGATCAGCGCCTTTTCAGAACATTCCTTGGCCTCGCCTTCTACCATCATGACGTTATCCATGGTGGCGGCGACGATAATCTCCAGGTCGGCCTCTTCCAGGGCAGACTTATTGGGGTTGATCACATATTCACCATCGATGCGGGCTACCCGTACCTCCGATATCGGCCCGGCAAAGGGGATATCAGACACGGAAAGGGCGGCGGAAGTAGCCAGTGCGGCATAGGCCTCGGCAGGAACGTCTTTGTCGCCGGAGATCAGGTTGATGATCACCTGGGTTTCATTCATATAGCCATCGGGAAAGAGGGGCCGTATGGCGCGGTCTACCAGGCGGCAGGTCAATACTTCGTGGTCGTTGAGTTTGGCTTCCCGGCGGAAGAAGTTTCCGGGGATGCGGCCGGCAGCAGCAAATTTTTCCTGATAATCTACCGACAAGGGGAAGAAGGCTTGCCCTTCTCTGGCTTCGTGAGCGGAAACCACGGAGGCAAACAACATGGTCTTACCTATCCGCACTACCACCGAACCGTCAGCCTGCGTAGCGAGCTGGCCCGTTTCGATTGTAACCGTCCTGCCGTCAGGCAAGTCAAAGGACGTTGAAATTGGAATCTTTTGTCCCATCTTTTAGATCAATTAATTTAGCTTTGTAATAATTCTTTTTCAAGATGCTAACTGAGGTAGAACCTTCAGCAGAATATTTATGAGCAACGTTCGGGAAGGCTCTATCAGCGTGAGGGAGGAGTAACTGGCTGGCGAATACAATTCATCTGATTACTAGTGCTTCAGGAACAAACTTACGGGCAGTTTTAAATGCTTGAATTTATTGTCCGCCTGTCGATCGCCGGACCGCAAACTGCCAATTGATCACTGCCGGC
The DNA here is from genome assembly GCA_964454855.1 of uncultured Phaeodactylibacter sp. Lineage (GTDB taxonomy): Bacteria > Bacteroidota > Bacteroidia > Chitinophagales > Saprospiraceae > CAYVVK01. The sequence goes on from CAYVVK010000098.1 coordinate 7,435, forward strand.
TACAACGGGCCGGCTTTCCTTGGTTTTGTTTTGGAGTACTCCTGTTCTCCTGGCCTTTCAATTAACTCTTCTTTTTTCCGAGGCGAAGATAAAGAAAAAATACAACATTGCCACTGCTACCGCAAATATACCGGAAAAAACCGGCGACAGCTACAGGCAAGCTGAGGGAAAAAGTGATGAAGGGAAAAACGAGAAGGAAACACCTCGCTGAGGTGCTTCCTTTTTACATTTTATCTTACTTACGGATACCGAGTTTTTCGATCAGGGCGCGGTATTCGTCCAGGTTCGTTTTCTGCAGATAATGCAGCAGGCGGCGGCGCTTACCAACCAGGCTAAGCAGTGCGCGCCGGCAGGAGTGGTCTTTGTTATTCTCCTGAAGGTGTTCCGCCAGTTTCTGGATACGGAAGGTGAACAGCGCGATCTGGGCTTCGGTAGAACCGGTATTCTTCTCAGAACCACCGTACTCCTTGAAGATCTCTTCTTTCTTCTCTTTCGTTAAATAGTTCGACATAGTTGTTAAAACCGTTGATGATTACGAAAATCAGTTACAGCCGCGCAAAGGTATGCTTATTTATCCAAACCCCCAAACTCCGGAGGCGGGTTTAGCCCTGCTCCTCTTTAAATTTTTTGACCGCTTCCGTCAGGCGGGGCACCACATCGAACAGGTCGCCCACCACGCCGTAGTCGGCCGCTTTAAAGAAAGGCGCCTCGGGGTCTTTATTGATCACCACAATGGTCTTCGAATTGTTGACGCCCGCCAGGTGCTGAATGGCTCCGCTGATACCGGCGGCAATGTAGAGGTTGGGGCGGATGGCCACTCCCGTCTGCCCCACGTGTTCGTGATGCGGGCGCCAGCCGGCATCGGCCACGGGACGGGAACAGGCGGTAGTAGCGCCCAGCTCATCGGCCAGCTCTTCAATGATGCCCCAGTGCTCCGGGCCTTTCATTCCTCGGCCCGCCGACACCACCAGTTCTGCTTCGGGCAGAGGCGTACGCCCTTCGAGGCGCGTCACCTCCTTGACTGTAACGCGGCCCTTCGGCACTTCCACATCCAGCTTTTCGACAGGGCTGTCTCCGGCCACTACCTCGGGCTGGAAGGAATTGCCCATGAGGGAAAGGACTTTGACATCCGATTTTACTTCGTACTCCGCGATGGCCTTTCCGGAGAAAACGGGCTTTTTGACACGGAAAGCGCCGCCTTCCACAGTAGGTACGGCATTGACGCCGGAAACGGAACCCGCTTCCAGGCGCACCGCCAACCGGCCGAGAATGGCCTTGCCGGTGGAGGAATGGCTGAGGGCAACAACGGTAGCCCCAAGCTGCCTGGCAGCCTGAGACAGTACAGCGGCATAGGCCTGGCTGCTAAAACTATCCAGGCTTTCATCCGCTACGTGGTATACCTTGGATGCGCCGTATTGGCCCAGTTCTTCCGCTCCGGAAACCGAGCCCAGCGCGATGGCCGCGCATTCCGTACCCAGGGCCTGGGCCGTCCTGTAGCCGAAGGTAACGAGCTCGAACGCCGTCTTTTTGAATTTTCCTTTTTGGGTTTCTGCTAATACTAAAACCATATATGTAGACTTTAAAAGGATAGACTAAGGTGAAAAAATGATATCAGATGGCCTTCGCTTCTTCGTGCAGGAGACGGACCAGCTCGTCCATATTCTCGGGCTCGACCAGCTTGACGTCCCCCTTTTCGGGCGGCAGTTCGTAGCGTATGGCCAGGGCAAAGTCCTCAAAGGGAACCGGCTCCACTACTTCGAGCGGCTTGCGTTTGGCCATCATGATGCCGCGCATATTGGGAATGCGCTGCTCGGCCAGGCCTTTAGCGGCGCTGAGCACGAAGGGCGCCTCCACTTCCACCACTTCATCCCCGCCTTCGATATTGCGGAAAATGGTGGCCTTATTTCCCTCCATTTCCAGCTTGGTGGCAAAGGAAATGAACGGCATATCGAGGTATTCGGCCAGCATGGGGCCTACCTCCGAACCATTGTAATCTATGGTCTCCTTGCCCAGAAAAATGGCGTCAAAGTTCTTGCCTCTGGCGTATTCGGCAATTTGCCTGGCGACGTAGAGGGCGCTCTTTGGCTCCGCATCGATGCGCACGGCCTCATCGGCACCGATGGCCAATCCCTTGCGGATGACCGTGTCATTGGCAGCAGGCCCCACATTGATGATGGTGACCGAGCCGCCGCCGGCTTCTTTCAATTCCAGGGCGCGAACCAGCGCATACCATTCGTCGTAGGGGTTCATGATGTACTGCACCCCGGAAGTGTCGAATTCGGTATTGTCGTTGGTGAAGGCGATCTTGGCCGTGGTTTCCGGTGTTTTGCTCACACAGACCAGTAGTTTCATTGGCAGTTGATTTTGATTTTAAGTACGTTTCGGAGAGCGTTTAAAAGCATCGCAAATATACTCATTTTAAATACAATTGAAAACGGCCTTAGCGAAAATTCGCTGAATTTTGACATTCCGCTTCAGGCTGAAGGCCAATTACTTGGCCTTCAGGCAAAAGGAGGCTCAGGCCACAGCAGTTTCCTGAAAACATCGGCAGTTTTTTATACAAAATCGTAACTTCGTAAAAAAAGCCGGTATGGCCAACGACCGCCTCCAACAATTAAAAGCCCTGCTAAAGGAAAGCCCTCATGATTCTTTCCTGCTCTTTGCCATTGCCAAAGAATTTGAAAAGATGGGCGATCCGGAAGAAGCCCTGCACCATTATCTCAACCTGGTGGAAAAAGACCCGGACTATGTCGGCACCTATTACCACCTGGGAAAACTCTATGAACGCATGGATGAAACCGGCCTGGCCTGGAAGACATACACCAGGGGCATTGCCCGCGCCCGGCGCGCCGCTGACCAGCATGCCCTTGGTGAATTGATGGGCGCCAAAATGGCGCTGGGTGATGAAGAGGATTTTGATTGAATATATCTGATCGGCATATGCGAAAAACGGATGTGATTTATGTGCTGCTATGGCTGCTGCTGTTCCCGAAGCCCTCCCTGTCTCAGTCTCTAACCTTTGACCACATTACCATTGACAAGGGCCTGTCCAGCAATACGATCTACTCCATCGTCGAGGGCCATGATGGTTTCCTGTGGTTCGGCAGCCGGGATGGCCTGCACCGCTATGACGGTTACGAATTCCGCATTTTCAAATCCGAAAAAGAGAACAGCCGTTCCCTGCCCGGCAATAATGTGCAGGCCCTGTTCTGCCGGGAGAACGGCGACCTCTGGATAGGCCTGAAAGGCGGCGGGCTGGCCATTTTTGAAAGGGAAAGCCAGCAGTTTAAAGCAAACCCTTTTGAAGGCGAAGTTTTCCCCGACTGGCGGGAAGTCTCCGTTCAGGCTATCTTTCAGGACAGCTATGGCGGGTACTGGATCGGTACCGGCGGCCAGGGCATCGTCCATATAGACTCCGGGCTTCAGCAGTTCGAGCATTTCATCAGCAATGTCGACGAAGCGGAGCACCTCATGTCCAGTGACTTCTGTTTTTCCTTTGCCGAGGATGATTCCGGCAATATCTGGATGGGCACCTATGGAAATGGTGTCCACTATTACAACCGGCAGCGCCAAACGATAGAAGAGCTTCCGGGAGATGAAGCCGGTGACATCAACCTGTACAGCTACAGCAAGGCCCTGCTTCACAGGAATGGCAGGTTGTGGATAGGCACCGAAGGCCACGGCCTGTACATTTATGATATTGATAAAGGCGCCTTTGTGAGAAAAGCACTGGGGAAGGCGCTCATCAAAGATATTGCCCTGGATCAATCGGAGAGGGTGCTCATCTCTACCGATGGGGCCGGCCTGTTTGTCAGCAATGATGATGGAGCCAGCTTCCAGAATTTTCGTTTTTCGCCCAACATCACCAGCAGCCTCAACACCAATGCCTTGTACGATATCTATGTGGACCGCAGCGGCAACGTCTGGATCGGAAGCTTCAACGGTGGCGTCAATGTCTATAAAATCCACAAAGCGGATTTTCTCACTTTTTCTCAGGCCACCAGCCAGGTAAGCACTCCCGGCGACCAGTCCGTACTTGCCCTTTGTGAAGACTCGGACAACAAGATCTGGATCGGGAAAGACGGCGGTGGCCTGTCCTGGCTTGACCCCAAAACCCAGGAATACCGCAATTATGAACATACACCCGATGCCCCCTATGGCATCAGTGGCGATGTGGTCACGGCCATTCGCGAAAGCAGCAACGGAAGCCTATGGGTGGGTACTTTCAACAACGGCCTGAACCGCTTCGACCCCCAGACAAAGCGTTTTTACACCTTCAGGGAAGAACCGGGTAATACCAACAGCCTGAGCAACAACAACGTGTGGGCCATCGAAGAGGCCCCCGCCGGCGGCTTGTGGATAGGCACCCTGGGAGGCGGCCTGAACCACTTTAACCCCGTCAGTAAGCGCTTTACCCGCTACCAACCGGATATTGAAGACCCCCACGCGCTGTCCGATTACAATATTCAGGCCCTGCTCGTCGATTCTAAAAACAATCTGTGGATAGGCACCGAATATGGCGGCCTGAACAAATTGCCCGCCGGAAGTGAGCAGTTCATAAGCTGGGAACAAGGGGAGGAGGGAGATAGCCTGGGCCTCAAGTCCAATTCCGTGCTTTGTATATACGAAAGCCGCGACGGCTCCATTTGGCTGGGCACGGAAGGCGGAGGCCTACACCGGCTTCTGGAAGGCGAGCAGGGTTTTCAAAACTACTCCGTACGGGATGGCCTGCCCTCCAATGTAGTGAATTCCATAGAAGAAGACAGTAGCGGAAAACTCTGGCTGAGCACCAACCTGGGCCTGTCGGCCTTTAACCCGGAAACCGGCTCATTTAGCAACTACGACAAAAATGACGGCCTGCAGTCCAATCAGTTTAACCGCGGGGCTTCCCTGGCCGCTCACGATGGAGCCATGTACTTCGGAGGCATCAGCGGCCTGAACATCTTCCATCCTCAATCCTTGGAAAAGAACACCAACCCGCCGAAAGTGGCCTTCACCGCTTTCAAGCTCTTTAACAAGCCGGTACCGGTAGGGAAATACAATGGCCGGGTGCTTTTGCCTGAGCCGCTGAACGATGAGCCGACCCTCCGCCTCCGTTATGCCGATAATGTTTTCACCATAGAGTTTGCCGCCCTGGAGTTCACCAACCCCATCAAGAACAAATATGCCTACAAGCTGGAAGGATTTGAAGAAAGCTGGAATTATGTGGACGCCAGCCAGCGCCTGGCCACTTACACCAACCTGGATGCCGGCAACTATACCTTTAAGGTGAAAGCCTCTAATAATAGTGGCGTATGGAACGAAGAGGATATCCAAATGCTGCATATCGTCATTACGCCTCCTGTCTGGAAAACCTGGTGGTTCCGGCTACTACTTGTGCTTTTCTTCTTCGGGCTGCTGTTAACCTATATCCATATCCAGAACCGGAGAAGAGCAGCGGAACACCAGCGGCAACTGCTGAAAGCAGAACAGGAAATCCTGATGCTCAAAAATGAAAAGCTCGGCCAGGAAGTGGACAGAAAAAATGCCCAGCTTTCCGCAGCCCTGCTCCAATCCGCCCACAAGAACAACTCCCTGAACGAGCTGAAAAAACAATTGGCAGAACTCTCCCAACAGGGCGATGCCGAGCCGAAGCGGAAACGCGAGATCCGCCGCCTGGTCAGAAAGATCGACTCCGAGCTGGATTCGGAAGATTACTGGGAACAGTTCCAGCTCAGCTTCGACCAGGTGCATCAGCAGTTCTCTCATAAGCTCCACGAACACCACCCCCAACTTTCTCCCAATGACATCCGCCTCTGCTGCCTGCTCCGCATCAGCATGACCAACCGCGAAATCGCCTCCATCCAGAACATCTCCCTCGGCGCCGTGGAAAAGAGCAAATACCGCCTTAAGAAAAAACTGGGCCTGGATAAGGAGGATGACCTGAACCTCTATATTATGGAGTTTGCCTAGTGGGCAGTGGGCTGTACTCCCCTCAATAAGCCAGCAGGCCGAGGCAGCCGAAG
>CAYVVK010000099.1:0-13436 GCA_964454855.1 uncultured Phaeodactylibacter sp.
TCCTTGCCCATTGCGATAAAGCTATTGAGGCTGGGCTGGCTAAATATCTTACGCGGAACGGCCAGGTCGTCAAAGAAACCATGCTCGGCCAGAACCTGCAGGTCTGCCACATAATCGCCAATGGCGGTGCATAGGCGAGGGGTCAGGCCAGGGGTCTTGAAAATACCAAAGGGGAGGTTCTGTATGGGAAAATCGCTGTCCGGGGGGACTTCCACCCAGGATCTGAGGCTAGGGTCATTGGCTGAAATCATGAAAATCTGGTTTTCGGCAAAAGTAAGAAATTGCCTTGGTTCTTCGAATTTTGACGCCACTCCATTGCATGCTCACCAGACTACCAAACGGCGGAGGGCGAGCTGCCGGCCGGCCCTGAGCTGCAACAGGTAAGTGCCCGGCGGCAAATGGCCGACTGGCAAGGTAGTGGAATTTTGGAAAACCTGCTGCAGCGCGGCCCTGCCGTCCGGGAAGTAGAGGCTGGCCTGAATATCCTCGCCTTTCCCCAACTCCCACTCCACCACTATCTTTTCCTGCGCAGGGTTGGGGAATACCCGCAAGGCAGGAGAGCGGGAGGTTGCTGTACTCGCAGTGGGCACTCCATCCAAAATAAAAGAAAAAGCGGGGCTTTCCCCCACTCCACAGGGATTGATGGCCTGCACCTTCCAGAAATACTCGCCCGAAGGCAGGTTCTCGGGGAAATATGAGGCTTCTGTTACTTTCTCCTGCCGGATCACGTCCTGAAAAGATGGCTCGGAAGCTATTTGTATAAGGAAGGTATCTGCGCCGGATACCGGGCCCCAGCTGAAATGAGGCTGCTCGTTGAAAAGCCGGCCTCCATCGGCCGGGCTGAGGAGTGAAGGCCGGGAAGGTGAGGTATTTACCTCCAGCGGCAGGAGGACGGTATCTTCCTGCATTCCATCGCTGGCAGTGATCGTAAGCGGAATCCCGCCGGCCTCGGGCAGGGCCTCCAGGCGGAGGGTGCTGAAAGTGCCGGGGAGAGCAGGGTTGGGAGTAAATTGATGGCCTACTCCTGCCGGCGCTCCGGCAAGGCGGAGTGTTACCGCACCTTCAAAGCCAGTGCCCAGATACACCTCTGTGCCGTAGTGCTGGCCCTGGCAGGCCTGGCTGCCTCCCGGCAGCAGGAAGGCTTCGGGAGTGTTGGGAAAGGTAGTACACAGCTGGAGCTCCCAGTGTTCCAGCTGCCCCCCGTCCTGGTTGAAGTTGTCAATAACGGTAAGTTCCCAAATGCCGGCCGCGGGTTCTCCCACCAAATCGGAAAAAGTGCCCAGCGGCCGGAAAGTACCCTGTATGGCAGGCTGTTCTTCCCCGCAGGTGGTTTCCAGTTCCTCCTGGCCGAGCAGCGCTTCATCGTCGAAACTCAGGCGCAGGCCGGAGCCCCAGCAGCCATAAAAATAATCGGGTACCCCCGGCCGGTCGAAAAGCTGAACCACCGTACCGGAAGGGGAGCGGAGAAAGGCCGACAGATCTCCGACAAAAGAATGGCTGATCCCGATATTTTTCAAGGCTATCCCTGCCACCGCTCCCTTTTCCGTAACCTCTATCCTGGAAATGGCGATCGAACTCCCCGTTGCCGAGATCTCCTGTGGCGTATCCGTAGCGCTCAGCCTCCCGCAGCTCTGCGCTGCCGTGGAGAGTTGTAATACGGCAGACCAGGCCCCGGCTCCGCAGACGTTGTGGGCTCTTACCCGGCAGTAATAGGTGGATTGAGGCGCCAGGATGAAACCGTCGAAGCTATTGCCTGCGATCCCGGTGGTAGCGGCTGTGATGTCCTCAAAGCCTTCATCCCGGGCCAGCTGCAATTCATAAAAAGAAGCAAGCGAGCTGTTCGACCAGATGAATTCCGGGGCTAGCGCCAGCCCCGCCTCCCCTTCCTCCGGCAGGAGGAACTGCGGGGCCTGCGGCGGCTGGCTGACGAGGGAAATCTGAGCTTCCGTTTCTTTGATGCCGCTTATACCGTCATCGGCCCGGATGGTAAAGGTGTAATCGCCATCCGAAGGGCTCATGCCGGAAAGGGACAGAATGAGCCGGGACGCCATTCCGGGCATCACGGGATTGGGCTGAAAAGCAGCGGTGGCTCCTGTCGGCAGCCCGGCCGTACTGAGCGTAACCGGCGCCAGGAAAGCGTCGCTGGGCCGCACCACATATTCCGCCGTTCCCGGGATGCAGGCCTTCTGCTGATGGCTTTCCACCTCCACGGTGGCATTACAGTCGGAGAGCCAGTGGCCATCCAGGAAGATCAGGTTGGAATTGTCGGGGTCCAGCCAGTCTTTAAGCCGGCTGCTGCTGCTGCCACCTCCCGTCCAGGAGTAACGTATGCTGCCGAAGGCGTCGTATTGGCTGTTGCCGCAACTGGCGCCACCTCCCCTGAGCTGCCCGGCGACGTGCATCATCCTATCGAACAGCGGTGCTCCCGAAGAGCCCGCTTCCGTAGAGCCGATATCCCAAAAGGGCACGATCAGGTAGTTGCCGCCAGGTACCTCTACACTGCCGTTTCCCCAGGCTCCAGGGTAGCTGTCCTGAAAGGAAATGCTAATGCGCTTTTCTCTTCCATTAGGATGATGAATGACTGCTATGGTATCTGTTGGCGCGGAGGCTTCTCTGGTCCAGCCGGCAAAATAAGCCTGGGAAGCATTGGACAAGGGGTCATCCAGTTCCAGCAGGGCAAAGTCCGTCCCTTCGTATCCCGCCCGGTAAAAGGCGCCTGTATTGAAGGTGCCGAGGTTCCCATCACCCTCATTCCCGCTTTCGGCGGAACCGGGCTGCCGGCAGTAGCTGTTCTCATAATTCCAGTAGACGACCACCGAGGCGGCATTATTCGGCCTGACCTCGCAGTGATAGGCAGTCATGAAATATGGGGTACAGTCGTTTCGGGTATTATTGATGAGAAAGCCGGTGCAGAAAGTGTCGCCTCCTAAACCGTAAACCGCCACCGATTGAATGGCCTCGCGGTAAGGCTCGGTAATGGGCCAGCCGTCCGCCGCACTACATTGCACATCGAGATGGCAGGCACCGGAAAGCAACTGGCTGAAGCCGAGGAAATCGTGATTGACGGTGGCCAGCCGAAGGCGCAACTGCTGCCGATTTTCCGGGGGCAGCTGCACTTCGAGCACCGCCTCACTGCCTTCCAGAATGGGGGTCCAGAGTTCATTGTGGGGCTCGTTATCGGAAGGAGTGAAAGGCCCCCACACCTGAGTTTTATCCGGGCTGTACAGCAGCAGGCTGCCGCCGGGGGGCATGTAATATTCCAGAAAACCAAAATTGAGGGAGTGGGCGCCTTCGGAACGGATACGCAGGCGCCATACTTCCGTACCATCGGGCAACCGTTCCCAGTTGCCGTGTTCTTCGGGGCGAATGTCTACGGGAATGGCTTCGGCAAATCGCGGGGCCATGCCGGGCCCCCGGCGCTTGCGCTCTGCCTCCAGCAGGGCTTCATTGTCTACAGGCGGCATGATGGCCTGCTCTACCTGCGATAGCGGCATCCGGGTGGAAGCAATAGCAGGAGCGGGGCGTTGTGCGTGTGCAGCGGTTATAAAAAAAAGAAAGGCCGTAAGGCTGGTGGCTAGGCGTATCATCTCCTCCTGGTCTTGGTGCGTATAAAGGTAGCGCATTAAAGATTGTGGCGCAAATGGAGTGGCCCTGGCTTGTGCCAGAGGAAGACAAATGATTTGGTTGATTGAGTTGACAAAGTTAGAAAATAAAGATATCTCAATAAACCAATAAACCAATAAACCAATAAACCAATAAACCAATAAACCAATAAACCAAATCACTGTCCGGCAAAGAAGAGCGCATTGCTGAACAGCAGCTTTCCATTTTCCCAGAAGCTCCGGAACAGTGGGTTATCTACGAGATAGATGGCGGCGCCGCGGCCTCTGTGCTGTACGCCGAACACCATGCTGTTCTTTAACTTTCCGAGGGCTTCCGAACCGGCAAAGCCGATGGGCTCGGGAGCCTCGCCGAGGTAGCCGACATTCCAGAGGTTGTCTTTTATCTGATAGGCGCGGCTGCTGGTCTTCAGCGTATGGTAATGGCCGCGCAGGCCGAAGGCCAGCGGGTGGGTGGCATCCAGTTCCAGCCGGAAAATGGCCCCGGGAATGCTGCGGCTGGCGTAACGTCGGGACTGCCCGGAGTAGGGGAGGGGCTGTACTACCTTGTCCTCTCCATTGTCGGATTTCCCATTTCCATTCACCTGCTCGAGGCTGAATCCGGATTTGCCTTCCAGAGAAGAAAGCGCCCGCCCGATGGCGATGAGGCGCCCGCCCTCACTCATCCAATCGCTGAGTGCTTCCTCTGTTTTCTCATTCAGGGAGTAGGAGCCTTCGGGCAGGATCAGCACATTGTAATTTTCAAGGGGGATGCTGGAAAGCTCCTTCGCCTTGAACATATAAACGGGATAGTCCAGCTCCTGTTCCAGGAAGTGCCAGATCTCACCGTAACTACCGGAGGAGGTGCCTTCGCCCGAAAGGAGGGCGATGCGCGGAGCTTCGATGAACTGTACGCTGCCGGAGCCGAGGTCGAAGCCACTGTCGGAAAAACCGGTGCGCACAGCATGTATGGGCTGTTCCATATCTCTGGCCAGGGTGCTGATGATGCGGTGCAACTGCCCGCCACCTATTTTTCGATTGTCTACAGCCGTGATGGCCAGGGTGCCGGGCTCAAACTGCTGGCCGCCGATAGAGAATTTCCCCATGGCGTAGCGCACTTTGATGCCTTGCTTCAGCAGCGCAGCCAGGAAGCGGGCATTGCCCACGGAAGACCATTCCGCCAGATAGGCGTAAGCATCCTGCACGGCGTCCAGGTTGTTGGTGTAGGGTTCGGGCTCGAGGCCGGGAGTGGGTTCCAGGCGTTGTTTGGTGGCATAGGCTTTCAGGCCGTAAGCATAGGGCAGCGCCCAGGCTGTAATGTCATAGGTCAGGGAATCTTCCAGCTCCGGCTCGGGTTCCAGCAGTACCTGCGCCAGAGTAGACATGGGCTGATAGGCGCTGATCAGCAGGTCGCCGGTTTTTACCTCTGCGCTCTCTTCCTTCCCCGTCTGATAATTAAAGCCCCTGATACTGCTTTCTTTGCCGGCCAGGCCGTAGCGGATGTGGTTCAAATCCAGCAATTCAGCCAGGGCCTCGAGCCTTCCTTTCGGGTTATCGCCGGAAATGATGAAGGTTTTATAGTCTCCGATGGGATTGTGGTTCGCCCGCTCGAAATAGGCGTCGAAATTTTCCAGCAGGCGGCCGGCATTGCGGGAGGCCACTTCGATGGTAGACAGGGCGGTGGCGGTATGATGTTCTATGCGGTCTTTAAGGGTGAGCGTATCGCCATTCTCCATTTCGACTGCCCGCCCGGCGATTCCATGCCCGGCCTGCTCATAGGTCATGCCTATGGCCCCGTTGAAGGTGGGGTAGGTGTCGCCATAGCTGGGGTAGAAAAGGTCAAAGGCCTCACGGGTAAAATACAGCCAGCCTTCCTTATCGAAATAGCCGGCGTGGTTCTTGCCGATATCGTTTTGGAAATCTTCCTGCCAGTCGGTAATATACTGATGATAGGGAGAAGCAGCCGGGGCGAAGTAATAAGGCGAATTGGGGAACTGTTCGTGGTAGTCGACGTGGATGTGGGGCATCCACTGATGATAAACCTTTAGGCGCTGCCGTGTTTCCACCTGGGTCTGCCAGGCCCAGTCGCGGTTGAGGTCGAAGAGGTAGTGGTTGGGGCGGCCGCCGGGCCAGGGCTCGTCGTGCTCGTAGGTGCGCATTTCGGGAGTAGGATATTTGGGAGCCACCTGCCGGTACCACTGGGTGTAGCGGGAGTAGCCATCAGGGTTGATGGAGGGGTCGATGATGACGATGGTATTTTCCAGCCAGGACAGTATCTCTTTATTGTCGCCGTGCGCCAGTTCGTAGAGTACCGCCATAGAGCTTTCCGAAGCGCCGGCTTCATTGCCGTGTACGCCGAAGCTCAGCCATACAATGGCCCGGCCCAGTTCTTCTTCTACTTCACCTTCCAGCAGGCCGGTGCGGCGCAGGTTGTTTTGCCGGATCTCATCGAGGCGGGAGAGGTTTTCGGGGGTGGAGACGAAGGCCAGGAGCAGGGGGCGGGCTTCGTTGGTCCGGCCGTATTCTTCCACTTGCACATTCGGGCTGTTGGCGGCTACGTGTTCTACATAATCTGCCAGCAGGTGGTGAGGTGTAAACTGTTCGCCGAGTTTGTGGGGCAGGAATTCACCGGGGGATCGCAATTGGGCGTTTGCGGCAGCCAGGAAACAAAAAGCAAGGGAGAAGAAGCAGAGTCTGTACATAAAGTGGCGTTGATTTTACTCGGCCACAATAATACGGAAAAGTGTTGGAAAATACCGAGCTGAACCCTTTCGGCCGCCTCGTGTTAGCCGAGTATGAAAAAGAGAACAGAACCTAAAGAAGGGCAGGAGAGCGTCTGGGATTACCCGCGCCCGCCGCGCCTGGAGAAAGTCAGCAAGCATCTGAGAGTGGAGTTCGGCGGGGAAGTCGTCGCCGATACCAAGCGCGGCTACCGCGTGCTGGAGACCAGCCATCCGCCGGTGTACTATTTCCCGCCCGAGGACGTGCGCATGGAGCTGCTGGAAAAGCAGGAAGGGCGCACCTCCTTCTGCGAGTTTAAGGGCAGGGCCGTGTACTGGGGCATCGTCACCGAAGCGGGGAAAAGCCCGTCGGCGGCCTGGAGTTATCCCGATCCCAACCCTAAGTATCGGGAGATCGCCGGCTACCTCGCCTTTTACCCCAGCCGTATCGATGCCGGCTACGTAGGCGATGAGCAGGTACAGGCCCAGGAAGGCGACTTCTACGGCGGCTGGATCACGGAGGATGTTGTCGGGCCGTTTAAGGGGGACTAGTGCTTTGGGAGTGAATTAATTGACAGGTAGTTGGTGTTATAATAGATTGATAACCCGTTGATTATTTCGACTGCCGACTGTCAACTATTTACTGCCGACTGCACTAGGACCTGGGGGTGGTAGGGTGTCTGTAGGCAGTGGGCAGTTGGCAGTCTCCGGCGCCCTGGTTTTCGGCGGCGGCTGTAGCTGCAGCGAAGTTTTGGTGTTTTGGAGGGGTAATATGCAGTGAGCAGGCGAAGGCCCTGTGGAATAGCTGCTTTGAAAATTCCACAGGGCCGGAAGATTAAAGAAGCATAAAATTTACTGTTGCTTTTTTTTGCCCAGCTCATCCCGCTGGTGAAAGGTTTTTATAGGCACATCCACCCCGGCGGCCAGGAAAAAGCGGGTGGCGCGCAGGGCGATTTCTTTACCTTCGTCATTTTCCAGGAAGTGATTGCCGTACTGGCCACCCAGGCCGACGAAGAACGGTGATTTTGGTATGTTGTAATGGAATTGCAGGCCAGGCTTGAAAATATTTTTAAAAGAGAAAACGGTTTCGGCACTGATCTGATCAGTGGATCGGTAAGTGAGCAGGCCTCCGAGGTCGAGGAAGGAGAGGAAGGCGGTGAAGGAGGGGCGCTTTTCATTCTCGTTATCCTGCTTTTTATTGCCCCAAAGCCAGCTGGTGGAAATGCCAACCGGCATGGCTGGGGCCAGGCTCCAGAATTCTTCTTCGCTATTGCCGGAGGTTTGTTTCCAGGTTTCATACCCCACATTAATGCCCAGGTAGGCATTCAGGGAAACGGTAAGTTTCTGGTTGCGGATGGTGGACAAGCCGGGCGGCAATGGAAAACTGCCGCCCGGGCAGCTCCGCTAATACACCGCCTCCGCGATCTTCCGGATCGTCTCCGCATCGCCCATGGTGTAGTAGTGCAGGCAGGGCACGCCGGCCTCCTTCAGCTCTTTCGACTGCTGAATGCTCCATTCTATACCCGCCTGGGTGCGGGCCTCGGCATTCTTAGCCGATTGTAAGGCCCGGACGAGCTCATCCGGCAGGTCGATGTGGAAAATGCGGGGGATGGAACTGAGCTGATACAACTTGGTCAGCGGCTTCAGGCCGGGCACGATGGGCACGTTGATGCCGATACTGCGGCAGCGCTCCACGAAGTCGAAGTACTTACGGTTGTCGAAGAACATCTGGGTGACGATGTAATCGGCGCCGGCCTCGATCTTGGCCTTGGTTTGCAGCAGGTCGAAATCGATATTTGGCGACTCGAAATGCTTTTCCGGGTAGCCGGCCACGCCGATGCAGAAGTCCGTCTTGAGGCCGTTCTCGATATTGTCGTGCAGGTACTTGCCGTTGTTCATGTCCACCACCTGCTTGACCAGGTCGATGGCATAAGTATGCCCGTCTTCCTCGGGCAGGAACTTGCCGTCGAATTTGCGGGCATCGCCCCGGATGGCCAACACATTATTGATGTTTAGGAAGCTGAGGTCGATCAGGGCGTTTTCCGTGTCCTCTTTGGTAAAACCGCCGCAGATGAGGTGCGGCACGGCGTCTACTCCGTACCGGTGCATGATGGCGGCGCAGATGCCCACCGTGCCCGGCCGCTTGCGAATGGCCACTTTCTCATAGTAGCCCGATGAGCGCTTCCGGTAGATGAACTCTTCGCGATGGTAGGTGACATCAATGAAGGGAGGCTTGAACTCCATCAGCGGGTCCAGGGTATCAAAAATGGCCTGCATACTGCCACCCTTGAGCGGGGGAAGTACCTCGAAGGATATGAGGGTGCGGCCATCGGCCTTTTCAAAGTATTCAGTGACTTTCATTATCGGTATGCCTTTGCGGCTATTTTTCTGATTTAGTGGGCAAAAATACGGAATAGCAGGCTTTAATGCTAGTGGCGCCTGTCAGGGAAGCATCATAATTCCGCCTCCATCGCTGGCAAGTCGGCCATATCCCTCCTTTCGTCGTGTTTTTCATAAAAACAGAGCCCCTGCCCTTGACAATTTGGCGGCATCTCTATACTTTTGACTAACCGTTCGGTCAACAATAAACACAATATGTCTCCTCGAAGTAAAGAGCAGTTTGAAGAGATCCGGCAACGCAGCATAGAATCCATCAAGCAGGCTGCCATGGAGTTGTTTGCGCGTAATGGCTATCACAGTACTTCCATAAGCCAGATCGCGAAAGAGGCGGGGGTGTCCAAAGGGCTGCTGTACAATTACTTCGACAGCAAAGAAGAGTTGCTGCGCGAGATCATCATGGAGGCTGTGAATATGGGTGAGGAGATGATGGAATCCCTGATCTCTTCATCGGATGACGCCAGCGAGCAGTTGCGCAGGATGACCGGGGCTACCTTCGAACTGGTGCAGCAGGACCTGCAGTACTGGAAGCTGATGACGGCCCTGGCCTTTCAGCCGGATGTACTGAGCAGCCTGATGCCCGAGCTTAAGAAGAAGCAGGAGGAGACGGTGAAGGCCGTGGCCGGTATCTTTGAACGGCTCGGAGCAGCGGAGCCCATAAAGGAAGCTTTCTACTACGGCGCTGTATTGGACGGGGTCATGCTGCACTACATGCAACTGGAAGAAAATTATCCCATCGAGGAGATGAAGGCCTTTGTGCTGGATAAATTCCTCCCCTCATTGAATAACCAAAAAAATCACCAGATACGATGAAACGATTTATCCCGGCTGTTTTCCTCCTCTTGTTAACCGGAGGCATCACTACAGCCCACGCTCAGGATCTTACCGCCAGGGAGATCATCGAAAAAACCGATCAGAAAATGCGCGGAGAGGCCAGCAAGGGCGAGCTTAAAATGACCATCATCCGCCCTACCTGGCAGAGAGAAATGCAGATGAAGAGCTGGTCAAAGGGAACGGAATACATGATGATCCTGGTCACGGCCCCTCCCCGGGACGCCGGCACTGCCTTCCTGAAGCGAAAAAATGAAATATGGAACTGGCAGCCCACCATCGACCGGGTCATCAAGCTGCCGCCTTCCATGATGATGCAATCCTGGATGGGCTCCGACTTTACCAATGACGACCTGATCCGGGAGTCTTCCATGGTGAAGGACTATACCCACAAGATCATGGGCAGAGAAACCATAGAAGGGCGCGAGTGCTACAAGATCGAAATGACGCCCAGGGAAGCTGCCCCGGTCGTATGGGGGCGGGTCCTGGCCTGGATCGATGTCAAGGAATACATGCAGATGAAAGCCGAATTCTATGATGAGGACGATTACCTCGTCAATACCATGTACGGAAAGAAGGTTAAGGAGATGGACGGGCGCCTGCTGCCCTCCATTCTCGAAGTGGTGCCTGCCGATGAGGAGGGCCACAAAACGGTAGTCGAATACCTGGAGCTGGAATTTAACGATCCAATTGAAGACTCCTTCTTTTCCATTCAGAATATGAAGCGGTTGAGGTAGTTTTCAGTAGGCAGTAGGCCCATACCCGTACGGGCCCGTACCGGGGCGGGTTTCGCTGCGCTCAACAGTGGGCAGTTTGCAGAGTTCTGAGCTGAATCCATTTACCACAAAAACAAACAAGAGACATGTTACTACGTCTTGCCTGGCGCAACATCTGGCGCAATAAACGGCGTACCGCCATCACGGCGGCCTCCATCCTGTTTGCCGTGCTTTTTGCCACTTTCATGGAAGCCATTCAGAAAGGCGCCTGGGATCATATGATCAGCAGTGTGGTCAACTACTATTACGGCTACGTGCAGGTGCATGAAGAGGGCTACTGGGAGGAACAGTCCATCAACAAGGCCTTTGCGCTGGCAGATTCCCTCGAGCAGTTGAAGGAGGAGGTGCCGGAGATCAAAGAGGTGCTCCCGCGGATCGAATCCTTTGCTTTGGCTTCTACCGGAAAGCACACCTCCGGCGTAATGGTCGTGGGCATCGATCCGGAGCGAGAGGATGAGATGACCAACCTGAAAAGCCGCATTCTGGAAGGCCGGTATCTGGAAGCGCAGGAACAAGCCGCATTGGTGGCTGAAGGTGTGGCAGACAAACTGGAACTGAGCGTAGGGGACACCATCGTCCTGATCAGCCAGGGATATCACGGCGTGAATGCCGCGGGGAAGTACGTCATCAAGGGGCTGGTCGACTTCGGCTCACCGGAGCTTAATAAGCAGATGGTTTACCTGCCACTTTCTGTGGCCCAGTATTTCTATGGCGCTTCGGGCCTGGTGACATCCCTGGCCCTGAAACTGGAAGAGCAGGATGACATAGAGCCCGCCATGAAGGCCCTGTACAACCGGCTGGATACCACCACCTACGAAGTGATGGACTGGGAGGAAATGCTGCCCGACCTGGTGGAAGCCAAGGCCATGGACAGTGCGGGTAACGTCATCATTTATTTCATCCTCTATCTCATCATTGCCTTCGGTATTTTCGGCACCATACTGATGATGACTAAAGAGCGGGAGTACGAATTCGGCGTGCTGATCTCCATTGGCATGCACCGCTGGCAACTGGGCCTGACGGTATGGATGGAGGTGATCATGCTCGGCCTGCTGGGAGCTTTCCTCGGCATTCTGGCCAGCATTCCTTTTGTGTGGTACTTCAATGTCAACCCGCTGAAATTCTCCGGAGAGTACGCTGCCGCTATGGAGAATTTTGGTTTTGAGCCCATATTCCCCACCAAGTTCGCACCGGAAATTTTCCTCACCCAGGCCCTGCTGGTCTTTATCATCACGGGAATCCTGGCCATCTATCCGCTGTTTAAGATCGGCAGGCTGAAGCTGGTGGAGGCGATGAGAGCGTAGCATAGGTGTACCGTTACACCAAAAAACCGATAAACCATTATACCAAAAAATAACACCATGATACCAATAATGGCCTGGCGCAACATCTGGCGAAACCCCACCCGCAGCCTGGTGGTGATGGGGGCGATTGCCATCGGCATCTGGGCGGCGCTTTCGCTCAGTGGATTTGCGGCCGGCATGATGAAAAGTTATGTCAATAATGCCGTAAAGAACATCGTCTCGCACATTCAGGTACACAACCCGGACTTTCTCGAAGAATACGAGGTGATATACCACATCCCCAACGCCCGGGAAGTGGTGCAAACCATCCGGGAAGAACCTGGGGTCAAAGCAGTTACCGCCCGTTCGGTAGTCAGCGGAATGATATCTTCCAGCAAAGGGGCCCGCGGTGTGCGCATCAAGGGAATCGTAGCGGAGGAAGAGGCTGGCGTGAATGCACTAAACCTCAATACGGTAGAGGGTGAATACCTCTCCGAAGAGGGCCGCAACCCCATTCTGGTAAGTACCGAACTGGCCGCCCGGCTGAATGTAAAGGTGCGTTCCAAAGTGGTGTTGCAGTTCCAGGACCGGGGCGGGAATATCACTGCTGCCGCCTTCCGCATCGTTGGCCTCTTCGATACCGGGAACAACCCCTTCGACCTGGGCCACGTATTCGTCCGCCGAGCCGGCCTCAACAAACTGCTGATCCCCAATGGAGATACTACCCATACGGCGGAGCCCGATGCCCTGGTGCACGAAATAGCCATGCTGGTGGAGGACATCAACCGTGTAGACACCATCGCTACCAGCCTCGGCAACGAATTGCCTGATCTCAAAGTACGGACCTACCGCGAAGTTTCTCCCGACCTGCAGCTCTATGAGAGCCAGATCAAGACCGTGTCGTTCATCTATATCACGATCATCATGCTGGCCCTGGTCTTCGGCATCATTAATACCATGCTGATGGCCGTGCTGGAACGCACTAAAGAACTGGGTATGCTCATGGCCATCGGCATGAACCGTACGCGCGTCTTCCTGATGATCGTATTGGAGGCCATCGCACTCGGCCTGGTGGCCATGCCGGTAGGCCTGCTGATGGGCTACGCCACCATCAACTACGTTCGGGACAATGGCATCGACCTGTCTATGTATGCAGAAAGCCTGGAGAACTACGGCCTGTCTACCGTCATCTACTTCGACCTTGCCCCGGAGGTATACTGGCAGGTAGCCATCGGAGTGTTCCTTACGACGATATTGGCCTCGGTCTATCCGGCCTGGAAAGCGGTCCGGCTGAGGCCGGTGGAAGCGCTCCGGGCGATTTAAAGTAAAAAGATAAAAACAGAAAGAAGCATGAAAGTCATCACCACCAAGGGCGTTGTCAAGATCTACAACCCCGAAAAAGTTCCCGTAAAAGCCCTGAATGGGGTAGACCTGGAGATCAGCGAAGGGGAATTCACCGCCATTGTAGGGCCTTCCGGTTCCGGAAAAACCACCCTGCTGAACATCATCGGGGGGCTCGACCGCCCCAATGAAGGCAATGTGATGGTCGGCGGAAAGGACATCGATGCGATGAGCGACAACAAGCTCATTGATTTCCGGAAACAGCACATCGGCTTCGTATTTCAGGCCTACAACCTCATTCCGGTGCTCACCGCCCGGGAAAACGTAGAGTTCGTCATGTTGCTGCAAAACCGCCCGAAAAAAGAGCGGCAGGAGCGGGCGGAGGAGTTGCTGCGGGCGGTAGGGCTGGAAGATAAAATGGACAAGCGCCCCAGTGAATTATCCGGAGGGCAGCAGCAACGAGTGGCGGTGGCCCGCGCCCTGGCCCCC
>CAYVVK010000100.1:0-13385 GCA_964454855.1 uncultured Phaeodactylibacter sp.
GGGGGGGGAGAGGATTTTTATTTTTATATTGAATCCCGATTAGTTATCTTTAATTTACTTGTAAAGTGATTTTTCGATAATTTTCTTATTGCATACTGCCCGTAGCCAGATATAACTGAAATGAAAGCCTGCACGTACAAGCCAATTTGCCGCCTGTTATTCCTAATGCTATTTTTCCCCCGGTTGCTCGGAGGTACAGAGCCGTATACCCCACAGCTCGTGAACCCGCTGTCCGAGTCCTGGCGCTGGAAACACTTTCCGGAACTGGAAGGAAAGGGCGTCCGCTCCATCGTGGAAGGCCCCCACGGTAAAGTATGGATGGGGTATAATGAGGGGGTATTCGAGTATAATGGTTATTCCTGGAAAGTCCATAATGCGGAAAACGGACTGAATGCCGCACCGGTAGAAGAGGTGTTCGCCGCCAGCAACGGATATATTTTTGCAACTGCCGAAAACGGCATCTTCCGCTATGATGGCCTGTCCTGGTCCCACATCCTGGCACCGCCGGAAAGCCTGCCCATGCAGTTTATTAGTGTGGCCGAACTGTCGGATGGCAGCCTCATGTTCTCCTCCGCCCAGGGCGTTTTTCATTTCAGGGAAAAAGAGCAGCCCGTTTTTTATACTTCTACCGCCAAAGTGCAGGCCTTACAACAATATTTTGACGGGCTAAACTGGGTCCGCCTGCCGGAAAAGGTAGTGGAAGGGGGGGATTTCCTCGATATCTCCGATGTGATGCAAAGCCGGGATGGAGTAGTGTGGTTTGCCATTACCTTACCCAATGAGGTGGGGCGTTTACTGAAATTTATCCCTTCTGAAGAGCCCAGCCCCTTTATCACGGATTACGAGCTGATCACCTCCGGGCCTGATTTTCAGCTGGGGGAAGGGCAACAGTTGATCGAGGCTATGGACAATAGCATCTGGGTGATCAATTCTACCTACAAAACCGGAATAACGGTATTCGGGGAAGGCAGGGCGGAATACATCAGGCTGGGAGATATATTCGGCGGAGATGAATTCATGACTGACATCGTACAGTCATCGGATGGCACCATCTGGGTAGGCTCGCTGGGAAAACTTCATGCCTACAAAAACGGGGAGTGGGAGATCTATACCTCCCCGCAGTATGCTATTCCCGCCAACCGCCTCATCTTGCAGAAGAGCAAAAGCAATAAGCTCTGGGTGGCGGGCTACAAATCCAAGGTTTTTCTGCTGGACTTCTCCTATGACCGGTGGATCACCTACGCCGGCCTCAACTATCAGTGTGAAGAAGCCTCCGGGCAGCAGTGGTTTATCGATGTTGATGGCAAGGCGGTTCGCCGCAAGGGAGAATCCTGGACGGCTTTTACCGTAGCCGATGGCCTGATCGATGCTCCCATCCGGATTATGGCCACTTCCAGAGGCCAGGTCTGGACAGCCGGCTCTCATCAGGGAGTGGCGGCGACCGCTGTTTTGAGAAACGGCAAATGGGAAAAACACCTGCACCCCAAGCTTTCCTGGGGCATCGATTACCGGGCTGTTTTCGAAGCCGAAGACGGCACCTGGTGGTTTGGAGGCAGTGTAGACAGCGAACTACAAAGGGGGCAGCTGGGAGGGGTGTTGCAGTTGCTCAACCCTCTGGCGGAAAGCCTGCATTGGGTACATCACGCCTATCAGGAGAATGGCCTGATGCAGTCCAATGCCTACGGCATCGGCCAGTCGGCAGACGGCAGGATCTGGCTGGGGGGAGGAAGCCTTTATTACTACGATGGAGGGAAATGGGCCCGCCCGGAAAATGAGCGCCTGCGCCAGTTCGTGAATGTGGTGCACAGTACCGGAGACTGGCTGGTGGTGGGTTCCCGCTTCTACGGCATTTTTATTTATGATGGGAAGGAGTGGAAGAATTATGACACCTCCAACGGCCTGCCGGGCAATACGATCATCAGCATAGATGCCATGGGCGATAATTGCCTGCTGGTGGCCACAGAGAACGATATCTGCCGTTTCGACGGCAAAAGTTGGGTGAGCCATATCTTCCCCTCTGAACTTAACATGGATTTCGAAGGTGGGTCTATCTTCCACGATGAAGATGGAGCCATATGGATCAACCATTCCAGCCGAAGCTGGAAGCGCCGTGCCTTCAGCCACAGTAAGAACCAGGGAAGGGCCTATCGCAATTTTACCACGTACCGTTATTTGCCCGACGACAACCCTCCGGAAACAGAAATCACTTTTTTCGAGGAGGAAGTTTCTCCTGCCGGCAATACTTTCGTGGAATGGAGGGGCCGGGATTTTTTCGCCCAGTCTCCTTCTCAGCAGCTGGCCTATTCCTACCGGCTGAATGAGGGCGAATGGTCGCCTTTCACCAAAGACGGCCGCCACACCTTCGTCGGCCTGGGCAATGGCGAATACCGCCTGGAAGTAAGGGCCAGAGACCTGGATTTTAACATCGACCCCACGCCTGCCGCCATTACTTTCGAGGTCCTGCCTCCCGTCTGGAAACAAGCCTGGTTTATCATGCTGATGCTCGCTTTCCTCACCATCCTGGCCGTATATGAGTATCGGGTGATCTCTAAAAAACAGAAACTCGAAAAGCTGAACGCCTCGCTCAGATTGGCCAATGAGGAGCTCAAGGGGAAAACCCGCAAGATCGAATCTCAGAAAGAAGAAATACTCCAGCAAAATGAGCGCATACAGCTGCAGGCGCAGGAACTGGAGGCCAGCAATAAGAGCCTCGAAGCGCGCAATGAAAAGATCCGCCAGCAAAGGGACAAGCTGGAAGAAATGGTCGTTCAGGTGGAAGAGCTGTCCAGAGCAAAGCTGAGCTTCTTTACGAATATCTCTCACGAACTGCGCACCCCTCTGACGCTGATACTGGGGCCAATAGAACAGTTGCAAAACCAGGCGGAAGAATTTTCCGAAGCGCGGAGGCAGCGCCTGTACGACATCATTCAGCGCAATTCCGCGCGCCTGCTCAAGCTGATCAACCAGTTGCTGGAATTGCGGCGCATTGAGAGCAGCGCCCTGGAACTGAACCTGCAGCCGCTGAACCTGCCGGAATTCATCCGAAGCATCCTGAAGCTATTTGAAAACCACGCTGCGGAACGCTCCATCAGCCTTTCTTTCAGCCATAATGTTCCCCGGCAGCCGGTGGCCCTTGACCCCGATAAGGTGGAAAAGATCATTGCCAACCTCCTGTCCAATTCGTTCAAGCACACCCCCGACGGGGGAAAGGTCAGCCTGGCCCTGTCTAAGGTGCCGGCCCCAGAAGCCCAGCTTCCGGAAAGTAAAGGGGAGTATCTCCGGATTTCCGTTGAGGATACCGGCGAGGGCATTATCAAGGAGGACCTGGAGCACATATTCGACCCCTACTATCGCTCGGGCCCGCTAAACAGGAAAGAATTTAGTTCAGGTGTCGGCCTTTCTTACATCAAGGACCTGGTAGAGGCTCATGGTGGCAGCATAAAGGTGGAAAGCCAGAAAGGCAAGGGTACCTGTTTTATCCTCTTTTTCCCGCTCCTAGAGCAGGGGCAACCCTCCCAAAGCCAGTCGCCCCTCAGTATGCCTAGCCTGAAAGAAGCCCGCCTGGAAGTACAGTCTCTCCTGGCCGTCCGGGCAGGCACGGCCACTGAACCAGATACCGTTTCCGGGCCTAAGGCTGCTTCCGGAAACGGAAAGGAAGAGAAACCGGTGGTGCTCATCGTGGAGGACAACAGGGATATGCTCAGCTTTATTGAAAGCATACTTTCGGCAAATTACTGCCTGCGCACCGCTGAAAACGGTAAGCAGGCCCTTGCTATCGCCAGGGAAGAAGAACTGGACCTCATTCTCAGCGATATCATGATGCCGGAGATGGATGGGCTGGAATTCTGTAAACTGATCAAGTCGAATTTCGAGACCAGCCATATCCCCGTTATTCTGCTTACAGCCAAGAATATGGATGGCCACAAATTGGCCGGTTATCTCACCGGAGCAGATGATTACGTGACCAAGCCTTTTAATCCGGAATTGCTGGAAGTTCGTATAGGAAACCTGCTGGGGCAGCGGCGTCGGCTCCGGAAGAAATTTACCAGGGATTTTATGCTGACACCCAATGAGGTCAAACTCGCCTCACCCGATGAAGAAATGCTGCAGCGCTTAACCTGCCTGATGGAAGAACACATTGACGATTCGGATTTTAATGTCAACAAGATGTGTGAAATGGTTCATCTGAGCCACATGCACTTCATCCGTAAGGTGAAACAGCTTACCGGAAAAACGCCCAGCGAGCTACTGCGGTCCTTCCGGATGAAAAGGGCCAAGGACCTGCTGGCCCAACAGAAGATCAACATCTCGGAGGTGGCCTATCAGGTGGGTTATGACCTTCCCAATTCCTTCAGCCGCGTTTTCCGGCAGGAATTCGGGATGACCCCTACCGAGTACGTCGAAACGCTGTAAACCTCATAATTGCCGAATTTGCTGCTAAGTAATTGACAATCAAGGGTGTTTTCACCAAACATCACACTGTTTTCCCTGTTCTATAAATGAAAATTACTTCACCAAAAACAAGAAACATTATGCGTTTAGAAAACAAACGTGTTGCCATACTCGCCACCAACGGATTTGAACAAATAGAATTAACCTCTCCCAAAGAGGCCCTGGAAGAAAACGGCGCCCGCGCCGATATCGTCTCGCCGAAATCCGGCAAGATCAAAGGCTGGGACCATACGAAGTGGGGAGATGAATTTGAAGTAGACGTTACCGTCAAGGATGCCGACCCCGATGACTACGACGCCCTTGTCCTTCCCGGCGGTGTAATGAACCCGGACTCGCTGAGAACAGACTCCAAGGCGCTGCAGTTTACCCGCGCCTTCTTCGAGCAGGGTAAACCCGTAGCCGCCATCTGCCACGGCGCACAGACGCTCATCAACGCGGAAGTAGTCGAAGGGCGCACCATGACCTCCTATCCGGCCATCCGCAAAGACCTTGAGAACGCCGGCGCGATCTGGCTCGACAAAGAAGTTGTCGTAGACCAGGGCCTGGTGACCAGCCGCTCTCCGGCCGACCTCGACGCCTTCAATAAAAAGATGGTGGAAGAGATTGGCGAAGGCGTGCACAGGCGCCAGAAGCGCTCGGTAGCAACGCCCAGGTGACAGATCATAACGGCCTCAACCAAAAGCCTTTCAGGGTTCGTGCCTGAAGGGCTTTTTTATTCCGCCAGTTCTTTAGGCTTCATCATGCTGCCTTCCCTGGCGCTTTCGATCATGACTGCTTCCAGGATGTTTTCCTGGTTGAGCACACCCAGGAGTTCACCCTCTTCATCAAAGACCGGGCAGATGGATTGCTTCCTGCGGCTCATCTGTTCGTAGGCTTCGTTGAGCTCCATATCCGGGGAAAGTTTTATCCAGTCGTTATTGACGATGCGTTTGATCCTTTCTTCCCTGCCGAACTGCTGCAGGCCCTTGATGATCTCATCCCGGGAAATGGTGCCGATGATGTGGTTGTCTTCCGTGACGATGAATTCTTTCTCCTGGCCATCCAGCAGGATGTCGATGGCATTGCCAATGGTCTCCCAGGCGTGCAGCTGAGTGAACTGCCGCATGAGCACATCGCCTACCTTTAGCTGGGAAAGCAAAGAGCGGGTGGTCTCGTAATTGGCCTCCCCGCTGGCGCCCAGATAGATAAACAGGCCGATGAAGATGAGCCAGAAGTCGTACATAAAACCGAAGAAAACGAATAGGATGGCCAAAAACTGCCCGATCTTCGCGGCGATATTGGTGGCTATAGCCCGATTATACTTATAAGAGAGAAGGGCGCGCAGCACTCGCCCGCCATCCATCGGGAAGGCGGGAATGAGGTTGAACACCACCAGTATCAGGTTGACGAAAAGCAGGTTGGGAATGAAATACTGGCCCAGGCTGATCTGACTAGGGTCTTCCAGCTGGCTGGTGGGCAGCTCCAGGCCGGCGATCTGTATATAGGCGAACAGCAAAACCGCGATGACGACGTTGACGGCAGGCCCCGCCAGGGCGACCGCCAGCTCCTGCCCCGGGGCGTCGGGCATTTTCTCCAGGGCAGCCAGGCCGCCAATGGGCAGCAGGGTGATGCGCTGCGTCTGTATGTCATAGCGGCGGGCCGTAAGGGCATGGCCGAATTCGTGCAGCAGTACGCAGGCGAAGAGCGCCAGGATAAACCATACGCCCATCAGCGCTTCCGAAGCACTCTGGCCGGCATTGAGGTTGGCCAGAAAGATCCAGCCGAGCAGGATCAGAAAGGTCCAGTGCATGTACACGTTGATGCCTGCTACACGGGCGAGTTTGAGAGACCAGCTCATATATTATATTGTTTTGGAATGCTGCCGCCTCCATGTTTAAAAGACAGGCAGCGGTAATTCAGTATCTACCAATTTATCCAAAAAAACCAATATATTTTTCAAAATGCTAGGTTCTTCCCCAATTTTTGCAGGATCATCCTTTCACATATCCGTGTTTGATGGCGTATTTTACCAGCCCTGCGGTGTTCTTTGCCCCCAGCTTTTCCAGTAGGTTGCGCCGGTGCGTATCCACGGTGCGTATGCTGATGAACAGCTTCTCCGCGATCTCGGGGTTGGAATACTCCTCGGCGATCAGGCGCAGGACCTCCACCTCCCGCCTGGTCAGCAGGATGCCTTCCTTTCGTTCTGAAGGCTTTTTGCCCTTCATTAACTGGTCGACGAGGGTGGCGGAAACCTGGCTGCTGAAATAAGTGTTGCCCTCGGCCACCGCTTTGATGGCGTTGATGAGCTCCGTGCTGCCGGCATCTTTGAGCAAGTAACCGGAAGCACCGGCCTCCAGCATCTTGACGATATAACTGCTTTCGGAATGCATGGATAGGACCAGCACCTTAACCTCGGGATATTGCTGGCGGGCCAGCCGGGTAGTTTCGATGCCCCCGGCCCCGCCCATGGATATATCCATAAGGATGAGCTGAGGCCGAACGCTCTGCAGCTTTTCCATCACCTCCTTGCCGTCGCGCGCCTGGGCAACCACTCTGATCTCTCCGGTGTTTTCGAGTATGGAAACAATGCCTTCTCTGAATACGCGGTGGTCGTCGGCAACCATAATGTCAATCATGAGCTTTCGGTTTTAAGGGTACTTCAATAGTGGCCAGCACACCTTCTCCGGGGCGCGAGTCGAAGAGGAAAGTGCCGCCCAGAGAGCGCACCCGGGTGCGGATGTTCTGCAAGCCAATCCCCTTATCGGGTTTGGCCTGCAGCTGGCCCGGAGCAATGCCTACACCATCGTCCTCCACCATAAGAACGATGGAATCGGGATGTTTGATCAGTTGTACATTGATGGTGCTGGCCTGTGCGTATTTCACCGCGTTATTGATCAGCTCCTGGGCGATGCGGTATAGGCCGAGGGCAAGCTTGCGCCTCAGCCTCTCCTGTATTCCCGAATGATAAAAAGAGGCTGCTACTTTTCCGCTGTCGTTGACGCGCTGGCATAGGTTTTCTAATGCCGCCACCAGGCCAAAATCGACGAGGACATTGGGCATCAGGTTGTGGGAAATGCTGCGAATGTCCGTAGACATGCCCTGCAGCATTTCACTGATGGATTCCAGCCTGCTGTTGAGGGCGGGGCTGCTGCCACTGAGTTCCTGGCGCAGCGCATCAAGATTGAGCTTGATGGTGGAGATCAGCGGGCCGATGCCGTCGTGGATCTCTTTGGATAGTTTGCGCCGCTGCACCTCCTGGGCTTCTAAAATGGCGTTCAGCATATGTTGCTCCGTTTTTTTGGAGCGCGTAACATCGATGATACTCAGGCAAAGGCCCTCCGGTATGGGGCGGCTCCGGATGGTGAGGTACAGCCCCGAAACATAGAGGGCCAGAAGGTCAAAGGAAGGCTGCCCGCCTTTGAGGGCCCGCTTCAGCTGGACGGCCAGTTCCGGAATAGGACGTAGCTCCGGCAGGGCAGGATAACCTTCACCCGCCGGCAGGTTAAGGTATTTTCTCCCGAGGGTATTGGCGTGCAATACCTGTCCGCCTGAACCTATGGCGACGATGCCGTAAGGCAGGCTTTGCAGTATGGATTCCAGCAGTACCTTCGGTGGCATAAAAGGCATTTTTGGGAATGAACGATCAGTAACGCACCAAAGGTAAAAGGTAATAACAAATTTATCACCTTTTCCATTCCCCATCCTCCTGGCGCTGCCAGGTATAGCGGCCGATCGTTACGGTTTGCGGTTTATCTGTAGAAAAATCGATGCGCTGGCTGTCGTAGGCGAGGCTGCCGCCGGTCTCGTAGGCGATCTGAAGATAATCTTCAATGTCTCTCAGCCCGCGGCAGGCGACAATGTGGATAGGGTATGGTACCTGAGGCAGTAATTCCATGTCGCGCACACTGGCTTCGCCATCGGCGATGAGTACAACCTGGTTGAAGCCAATGGGGGTCTTGCTGCCCTTCTCCGCCAGGTCGTAGTTTCGGATGGCGCTCAGAATGGCCTCCAGGTCATTTTCTGGGCCGTCGCCGCCGCCGCCATTGTTCACCACTTCGGCGATGGTTTGCAGGGCCTGATTGGCGTCGGAGGGGTTATTGACAAAGTAAATGCCGCCGGTTTTGCCGATCTCCTTTTCGGAAGTGGGCTTTCCGTCGCCGTCATTGAACAGTACGAGGTGCCTGACCGGCACCCTGGAGCGGTTGTCGAGATGCCAGCGCAATACCTGCGGGGCGTAGTCGTACATGCTGCCCGTCCAGTCGGCGATGAGCAGAATGTTATTCCAGTTCTCATCAAAGGAAGTGGCGGCCAGGCTCGCTTCTTCCTCATAGGCCTTTCCACTCAGTATGGGTTCCACTACGCTGGTAGCGACCTGATAACCGTAGCTGCTGGGGTCTTCCCATTCCACAGGCGATTTGCTTTCCCGGAAAATGCGGTTGCCGTCTTCGTCGAGGGTGGGGTTCTGGGCAGTGGCCATTCCGAAGTGAAGGCAGAAAAAAAGCAGGGTGTAGCAAACTTTCATGGTGATAAGCTATTGGGGTGTAATCATATAATTTTTATAAATTTACAACAATTGCCGCATTTTCTAACCCCTAAAACCCCTTTACTCATGCTAACCTCAAAATGGGCCAGAGTGATATGCCTCATTTCCATTTCTTTCGCTGCGTCCAATCTGCTGAGCCAGTCAAAAACCGGCGATAAACTGCTGGAAGAAGGTGATCATAAGGGCGCACATGCCGCCTACCGGGCGGGGCTGTCGGAAGAGAAGGATGCGGCCCAGTCTCACTTCGGGCTGGCCCGCGTCTTTGCCGATAGTAATTATGCGAGCTACGAACTCGACTCTGCCTACGATCACGCCAACCAGGCCCTGGAAGTATACCGCTCCCTGCACTACAAAGTGCGCAGCAAGGTATCAAAGAAGTTCAGCACCCGCGATGTCAGCGATTTTAAGCGTCAGGTCGAGGAGCGGGCACTGGCCGAAGCGGAGGCCGAAAACACCGTGGCTGCCTTTGAGGCCTACATGGAGCGCTATCAAAAAGCGCGCTACAAACAGCGCCGGCTTGCCGAAGAGGGCCGCAACCGGGCCGCCCTGCAGGAAGCCGAAAAGGCAGGGAACAGCCGGGCATTCGAAGAACTGCTGGAACACTACGGCAGCAGCATGAGGGAAAGAACGCCGGCCGTGTACGAACGCGCTCAGATGCGCTTATTCGAAAGTTACATTCGGGAAAATTCCTGGGCGGCCTACGATACCTTTGCCCAGCGGCACCCGGAGAACGTATATGTACAGGACTCCATACGCGGGGCCTTCGAGAAGATAAGGGGCAGCGGGAATTTGCTGGCCTATAAGCGGCTGGCCCGCCTGCACCCTCTCCAACCTTTCGGCCTGCTGGCCCGCGATAGCCTGGCTACCCTGCTACTGGCTGGGGAAGAGCTCTCTGAAGTAAAATACTTTCTGAACACTTACCCGGAACACGAACGGCGGCAGGCGCTATGGCGCCACTATTACCACCTTAATAAACAGGAAAACAATACGGTGAGGGGGCTTAAGGATTTTCAGCGCCGCCACCCCGATTTCCCCTTTCCAGAGCTGCTGGAGCCGGACATCCGCCTGGCCATAGGCCGGGAAGCGGAAGAAGTGCTGCGGGGAGAAGACTTCGAGCGTTGCCGGCAGTTTATCGAAACCTACCCTCAGCACGAACGGGCGCCGGAGGTTTGGCTTCACTTTTACGAACTGTACAAGCAGCGGGACAACAGTATGGCTGCCATCCGGCACTTTCAGCACATCTACCCGGCCTTTCCGCAGCCCGGCCTGTTCGAACGGGACATTCAGGCGGCGGTAAGCCGCAACTACCGCAGCGTCATGGAAGATAATGACGCCGATCGCTGCCTGCGTTTCGTGAGCCAGCACCCGGATTATCTCCATGCCGATTCCGTCTGGTGGAAATACTTCACCCTCTTCCTGAAGGAAAAACCTCCACTGGCGGAGGTGCGTGCTTTTTCCACAGCGCACCCTGCTTTCCCTTTTCCCGATTCCCTGCGGGCAGCGGTGGAGAGGATAAAAGCGCAGGAAGAACCCTATGAGCTGGAAGCGGTGCTAAGCGGCTGCAGCCTGAAACGGGCAAAGGCCTTTCTGGAGGATTATCCCAACAGCCGATTCCGGCCACAGCTCGAAGGCTATTTATTCACTTTGGTAAGCGATTTCAACGATGAGGCGAGCTATCGCTTCTTCCTGCAGTCGTTTCCGGAAAGCCGGCGGCGGGCGGAGATCGGCAGGCGCTTGTATAAATTGCTGGCGGCAGAAGGCCGGCTGGAGGCTTTGGAAGAATTTGCAAAGGGATTTCCAGGCTTAATTGATGAAGGCGAGTTGCGGCGCGCCCTGGGAATAGCCCGCATGGCTCAGCAACTGGATATTCAATACTTCGATGATAGCCGGAGGGCAGCCTTCGCCGCTTTCATCAAAGGGGCGGCGCCTCATGCTCTGGCCTTTGATGCCCTATGGGTAATGCTCAGGGGCCATTTGGAGTACGAAGAGTGGGAAGAGGCGAAAATTGCAATGCGGGCCTTCCAACCCTATTTCAGAAACGAGAACCGGCGCTTTAACCAGTTACAGGGCCTGCTTTCGGAGCCCATACAGAAGCTGGAGGCCCGTAGCCTCGGAGAAGTGGTCAACAGCCGGGCGCAGGAGTTCGAGCCTGTGATCAGCACCGATGGCGGCAGGATGTATTTTACGGGCAGGGGAAGAGTGGATAACCTGGGGGGAGAAGATATTTTTCTATCTGAAAAGGTGGATGGAGATTGGCAGGCGGGCCAGTTGGTGCCTATGCTCAGCTCCCGCTCCGATAATGAGTCGGCGGAGTCCGTATCCGCCGATGGGCAATCCATGATCCTCTTTAAATCTGGAAAACTGTCATACAGCGAATGGCGGGACAGCAGCTGGACACTGCCTGCGCCGATGCCTCCGCAAATCAACTGCGGAAGCTGGCAGGCAGACGCCCGCCTCACTGCCGACGGCAGCGCTCTGCTATTCGCCGCCCGCAAGGAAAATGGCGATATTGACATTTACGTATCTGTAAAGCAGGAGGATGGCTCATGGGGGGAGAGGATCAACCTGGGGCCGATGATCAATACCCGACATACCGACCGCTCCCCCTTCCTGCATCCGGATATGAAGACCCTCTATTTCAGCTCAGCGGGGCATATAGGTTTAGGCAAACTCGATGTGTTTAAATCAGTGCGCCTGGATAGCAGCTGGGCCAACTGGAGCGAACCGGCCAACCTGGGGCGGGTAATTAACAACAAAGGCGACAACTGGGGTTACCGCATCAGCACGGACGGTGAGCTCGCTTACTACAGCGCACTGGACGGCGGAAGCACCCGTAATCTCGACCTGTTTGAAATAGGAGTACCCACCGGCATGCAGCCAGATGAGCTGTCTACGGTTCGGGGGCTGGTGATCAGCCAGAACGGCCAGCCGCTGGAAGCGGAGCTCATTTGGCGGGTGCTGGAAACCAAAAAAGAGGTGCAGCGCCTCGACGCCAGTGCCGGCAGCGGGGAGTTCTTCCTTACCCTGCCCCGGCGTATCCGGTATAGTTATACGGCACGCGCGGAAGGTTATTTTCCACAATCGGGCAGCATCGACCTGAGTGATGGCCATCGCGACCTGTCTCTGGAGATCGTCCTTACTTCCCTGGAGGAAATGAAAAGTGAAGATATTGCCCTGCCCATCGATAACCTCTTTTTTGAAACGGCCAAATACGAGATACAACCGCCCTCTTTTCCCAGCCTGGATGAGCTGGCAGCTGCCGTCATCACGCATGAATTGGCCATCGAGATACTGGGCCATACCGATAATGTGGGAGAGGAAAGTGATAACCTGCTGCTGTCGCGCAACCGAGCCGAAGCGGTGCGGGCCTACCTGCTGGAAAAAGGCTGCCGGCCCGAACGGCTGCTCGCCAAAGGCTTCGGCGAAAGCCAGCCCATAGATACCAACGATTCCCGGGAGGGCCGGGGGCGGAACCGGCGGGTGGAGATACGGGTTGTCAGGTAAAGCAGTTTGCAGTCAGCAGTTAGCAGTATGCAGGGCCCAAACTGCATACTGCTAACTGCCCACTGCCCACTGCTAACTGCCCACTGCCCACTGCTAACTGCCCACTGCCCACTGCATACTGTCTCACTCCAGCTTCAACCGGTTCACCAGCTTCATCAGTTCCCGGAAGCAGCTGCCGGTGATCTCGGCGTCTTCCAGGGCGCCGTGGTCCTCTCCTTCGCGTTCCAGGCCGAAGTAGCCGGCGATGGCGTCGAGGCTTTGCCGGGTAGGCACCGGCAGGCCCGCTTCCCGGAAAATGGGGAACAAAGCATGGGTGAGCGACTGCATGTCGAACATGCGGTAGCTGTATGGCCAGCGGCGGTTGATGATGCCGTAGGCCGCCCGCAGGAAGGCAAAATCATTGACGATGCCCAGGCCGGCGATCATGGTGTGTTTCAGCAGGCGGGTATTGTCGAAGGCGTCGGGTTTGAGGTTGCGGCAGCCCAGCATCCATTCTTCAAAGGCGGGCAGCACATCGTCGAGGATGGGGGCGTCCTTCAGCTCTTCGAGGGTCAGGCCGTGGACTTCGGCAGAGGGTTTGGAAAAGGCCTCTTCATTCTCCGGGTAGACATACGACTGGTAGCGCCCCAGCGCGTTCCATTCTTCATCATACAGCACCGCACCGATCTCCACGATATCGTGAAAGGAGGGGTCGTCTCCTGACATTTCCAGGTCTATAACCAGGTAGTTCATGCTTTTTGCCGGTAAATTACGAAGCTTTTTCTGCTTTCAAAATTTCCGCAACGAACATGCCTTTCTCCCTGCGGTTTTATAATTTTAGACTTTGGACGCCAGGCATCAGATGCCGGACGACAGATCGCATATCTCTAATTATCAAAGCTTTACGGCTACACTATATCGGAGCTTT
>CAYVVK010000101.1:0-13377 GCA_964454855.1 uncultured Phaeodactylibacter sp.
CCTGCCACGGTGGTATAGCGCGGCAGCGGCACCATAGTGTCGCCGTGGCCGCCCATGAGCACGGCCTGAATTTCCTTGGGCGAAACATTGAGTTCCTCCGCCAGGAAGGCGCGGTAGCGGGCGGTGTCGAGAATACCGGCCATACCGAAGACGCGGCTGGAAGGCAGGCCCGAGGCCTTGTGAGCAGCATAGGTCATCACGTCCAGCGGATTGGAAACGACGATAATGATGGGGTTCTCGGAATGCTCCATAATGGAGGAAGTCACCATGTTGACGATCTTGGCGTTGGTGGCGATCAGGTCATCGCGGCTCATGCCGGGTTTGCGGGGTACGCCGGCGGTGATGACCACGATATCGGAATCGGCGGTGTGCTTGTAATCATCCGTACCTTTCAGGCGGGTGCTGTAATAATCGATGGGGGCCTGCTGCCAGGTGTCGAGGGCTTTCCCCCGGGCGAGGTCGCCCTGAATATCGAGGAGGACCACTTCATTGACCAGGTCTTTGTGTGCCAGTACATTTGCACAGGTGGCGCCCACGTTACCGGCGCCAACAACGGTTACTTTACTCATGATTTTTTCGTTTGATGTTACTTCATGGCTGCAGCGTTCCGCAGCTCTTTAATTCGGGTTTTTATATGGCTTCGAAATTAAACAAGGAAAACTGTAATAGAATTAGCAGTTTTTCCGGCTAATTGTTCAACTCTTTTGCGAAAATTGTTGTCTAATGGAACGGAAACCGGATTTTTTATAAGATCGCAGCAAATCTAGCTAATTTTAACTGCTTTACCATAAAGATTAGTATGAAGAGAATTTTTATAGCCGCTCTCCTGTTTACGGCCGCCAGCATTGGCCTTTTCGCCCAGCAACCAGGCCTGGCGCCCTGCGGGACAGCCCCCCAGAGATCGGAATGGCTACGTGAGTTCCAGCAGAGGCCCACCGTCCTCAAGCGTTCGATGATGGATACCCTCTATGTAGCCCTCACCCTTCATGTGGTAGGCAGGGACGACGGCTCCGGTTACATACGGGACGAGCGCTTACTGTCTGCCTTCTGCACCCTGAACGAAGATTTCAAGGAATCGGCCATCCAATTTTACCTGAAAGGAGGCATCCGCTACATCGATGAAACGGACTACTTTGACCACAACGGCGCTCAGGGCCGCCAGATGATGGAGAACAACAACGTACCCAACACCATCAATGCCTACGTCGTCGATAACCCCAACGGCGCCTGCGGGTACTACAACGGCCTGGGCATCACTATGGCCAAGAGCTGCATGGGCCCCAACGACCACACCTGGGCCCATGAGGTAGGCCATTACCTCTCCCTTCCCCACCCCTTTCGGGGCTGGGAAGGCCAGGACGATTTCGACTATTCTCAGCCGGCGCCCGATTTCATCGAATTTTACGGCTCCAACGTCCCCGTAGAAAAAGTAAATGGTTCCAACTGTAATAATGCCGGCGACGGCTTTTGCGATACCTCGCCCGACTACCTCAGCTTCCGCTGGAACTGCAACCTGGATTCGGAAAGCATTGTCGTGCAGACCGACCCCAACGGAGCGGAATTCCGCTCCGACGGCACGCTGATCATGGGCTACTCCAACGACCAGTGCGCCGCCCGCTTCACCGAAGGGCAGATCGCCGCCATGCGCGCCAACCTGCAGCAGGTTCGCCCCGGCCACCTCAACAACCAGACACCGCCTGCTCCAATCTCTTCTCTCGAGCTAAATCCTGTTTATCCCCTGGAAGGAGAACTCGTTCCCAACAACACCGCTATTGAACTGGAGTGGGCCCCTATTCCCGGCGCCCGGCAATACTTTGTAGAAGTATCGATATTTCCCACTTTCGGCTTCGTCCTTTTGAGATATTCTACTTCCGGGACTTCCGCCACCATAGGCGCCGATGAGCTGATCCCCGACCGGACGTTCTACTGGCGCCTGCGTCCCTTCAACTTCTACGACGGCTGTACGGGCTTTACCGAACCGGCATCCTTCGAGCTTGGCGACCTGGCGTCCTCCACCTCGGAAGCCGCACCGGTACAGGCCCTTCGCCTCTTCCCCAACCCCGCTCGGGAAGGACAGGAAGTGGCCATAGAGTTCTTTTCCGATAAGGCCATCGAACTGCAATGGAGCCTGATAGCCCCTACCGGCCAGATACTGAGGCGGCAACGGGCCGGCACGCGGATCGGCAACAACCGCATCAGCCTGCCGATCAGCGGCTTACCCAAAGGCTTGTACATCATTCGCCTGGAAGATGGCGAGCAGAGCACCCACCGCAAATTGCTGGTCCAGTAGTGTTCTTTTTGCCTTTTGTCGGCTTTAAAGCCTCCAAAATGCTTTAATAAATGCCCAATAAGCTTATATTTATTGGGCATTTTGTTTTTGAAGCAGCATTTCTATGAAGAAACTACTACTACTCCTTTTCATATTCGGCTTACTCCTCTCGGCTACTGCTGGCGCACAGGGCAGCCTGTCGCCCTGTGGCACCGCTCCCGGCCTGCCCAACTGGCTGAAGGCTTACCAGCAGAACCCCGCTGCTTACCCGCGTTCTCCTGATGTGCTATATCTCCCCCTAAGCATTCACCTGGTGGGGGATGAAGCAGGGCAAGGGCGCTTTTCGGAGGAAGCCCTGCTCGATGCCTTCTGCCGCCTGAACGCCGATTTTGAAGAAGCAGGCATTCAGTTTTTCTTCGAAGGAGGCTTTCACTACATCAGCCATGCTGTTTTCTATGACCATACCTACATGCAGGGCATCGCCATGATGGAAAAACACCACATCCCCAATACCATAAACTGTTACTTCGTCGGGAATGCCGCCGGCAACTGTGGTTATGCGCTGTATGACATTGGCATGGCGCTGTCCGCAGAATGCCTCGGCGCCGACAATCATACCTGGGCCCACGAGATGGGCCACCTGCTCTCCCTGCCGCATACCTTCGCCGGCTGGGAAGGCACCAATTACGGTGCGCTGGAAGGCACTCCCTCCATGCTCAACGGCCGCGAGGTGGAACGCCTCGCCCGCAGCAACTGCACCACCGCCGGCGACGGTTTCTGCGACACCCCGCCGGATTACCTGAGTAATCCCTGGGCCTGCCGGGAAAACGGCAACAGCCACCTGTTGCAGAAAGACCCCGAAGGGCAAAGTTTTTACTCCGACGGCAGCCTCCTCATGAGCTATGCGCATGAGGGCTGCGCCAGCCGCTTCTCCGGAGAACAGATAGCCGCCATGCGCGCCAATGTACTGGACCAGCAGCAGGCGCTGCTGGATGAAGAAAACCAGGCGGTTTACCTGTCAAAGGCCAATGCCGTAGCCCTGAGCCCCATCGAAGGCACCCTGGTTACGGATGTCAGCTCCATCACCCTGGAATGGGAGCCTGTTCCTGAAGCCGAGGGATACCTGGTGCAGCTTATACTTATCTCCCCTCCGGGAGAAGAGTTGGTGTACGATACCTACCACCTCACCGGGAACAGGCTCGAGCTTAGCGAACTCCTTTCTGACCGGGACTGGCTGTGGAAAATCCGCCCCTACAACCGCTATGATGGCTGCACCAACTACTCTAATGCTTTTTCTTTTGAAACCGGCAACTTCATCAACAGTACCCGTGACCAGGCGGCACTCAACAATTTCAGCGTTCAGCCCAACCCACAGGAAGCCGGGCGGGAAGTACTGCTGCAGTATGAACTGCCCATCGCCCTCGGCCTGAACCTCAGCCTTTACACGCTGGCCGGCCAGCGTGTCTACAGCCAGCCGGCACAGGGGCATTTCGGGCGCAACGAGCTGACGATATCCACCACCTCCCTGGAGCCGGGAGCTTATTTCATAAGCCTGGAGCACGCCCGTGGCCGACAGTTTCAAAAGTTGATCATTCAGTAAAAAAAGAAGCCCCCTTCACCTTAAACGACCAGGTCAGCCAAACCTTACATACCTCCTCTCCGCTGGCATTACGCCCGGTAGACAACACGCGGATGGTTTGCCCCTCGCCGGTATCGATGGCTCGTTGCACGCTTTCCCGAATGGCTTTGCCTTCGGTGCAGGTAAAAGTGGTTCGGGTGTCCGCTTTTTTGGTGAATTCCGCTTCGATATTGGTGATCAGCATGGAAATACGGCCCCGCCCGTGCAGCGCGATGATGGCCAGCAAACCGGTGGAGAGTTCGGCAGCGCCGGCAAGGGCGGCGAAGTAAATGGAACGGAAGGGGTTCTGCGTGCGCCGGCTGTAGGGGATGCTGACCTTGCCTTCATCAGGGGTGCAGGACTGTACGCGCACTCCCCAGAACAGGCAGGACGGAAGTTTACGCAGGAAATACAGGCGCATCTTCCAGGGCGTGTTGAGGTTGCTGATGAGGCGCAGCAGCGACGGGGATTTGGCATCGAAAGCAGTGGTGGTGGCCGGCTCGGAGGGCATAAAGGTGTATTTTTTGCCAAAATAATCAAATCGCCGGGAAATTCCCCCTTTGGAAGCGCTTAAGTCAAGGGAGGCAAGATCCCGATTTCCAACGGGAAAAATTTAGAGGACAGGCAAAAATCCATTACATTTGGGCGTTCCTTCACAAACCTATAACAGAACGATGAATCTGCACGAATATCAAGGTAAAGAATTATTAAAAAGCTACGGCGTGGCCGTACAGGAAGGCAAAGTAGCGCACAATCTCGAAGAAGCCATACGGGCCTATCAGGAGATCACCGAAAAGACGGGCTCCAAATTCGCCGTGGCCAAGGCGCAGATCCACGCCGGCGGCCGCGGAAAAGGCGGTGGCGTAAAACTGGTTAAGAGCCTGGATGACCTTAAGGAAAAGGCCGGCAGCATCCTCGGCATGATGCTTAAAACGCCGCAAACACCGGGCGGCATGGAAGGCCCCGGCAAGCTGGTCCGTAAGATCCTCATCGCCGAAGACGCCTATGTGCCCAATCCGGATGCCTGCAAAGAATACTACGTTTCCGTATTGATGGACCGCGAGAAAAAGTGCAATGTCATCGTTTATTCTACCGAAGGAGGGATGGATATCGAAAAGGTAGCCGAAGAAACTCCGGAACTGGTGCACAAGGAATACGTAGACCCCACCCTCGGCCTGCAGGCTTTTCAGGCGCGCAAGATCGCTTTCAACCTCGGCCTGAGTGGCAAGGCCTTCAAGGAGATGGTCCGCTTTACGACCGCCCTGTACAAGGCCTTTGTCGGTTCCGATGCTTCTCTCTTTGAGATCAACCCTTGCATGAAGAACGGCCATGACGAGATCATCGCCGTAGACTGTAAGGTTACTCTGGACGATAACTCCCTCTTCCGCCACCCTAAGCTGGCGGAAATGCGCGATACCGATGAGGAAGACCCCACCGAAGTGGAGGCCAGGGAGTACGGGTTGAACTTCATCAACCTCGACGGCAACGTAGGCTGCATGGTCAACGGCGCCGGCCTGGCCATGGCCACCATGGACATCATCAAGCTGTCGGGCGGCGAACCCGCCAACTTCCTGGATGTGGGTGGAACGGCTGACGCCAAGCGCGTAGAACAAGCCTTCCGCATCATTCTCCGCGATCCGGCGGTAAAGGCCATACTGATCAACATTTTCGGCGGCATCGTCCGCTGCGACCGCGTGGCGCAGGGCGTGGTCGACGCTTATAAGAATATGAAAAACATCGGCGTGCCCATTATCGTCCGCCTGCAAGGCACCAATGCCGACCTGGCGAAGAAGATCATCGATGAATCCGGCCTGGCCGTGCACTCCGCCATCCTGCTCAAGGAGGCTGCCGAATTGGTGAAAAAGGTGGTTGAAGAGTAACGTAAAGCAGACATGAGTCATGCCGAATTTTCTGTGGAACTCGCCCGCCTGCCGTAGCCGCCAGGCATAGGCAGAGATTAACGCAGATTATCTCCACTCGAAACTGATCCGCGAAAATCCGCGTCATCTGTGTCGTCCGTGTTCCATCTTATGTGAATTCAAAAATCCGGGATGACTCATGTTTGTAATTCAATATGGCCGGTACAAAAATCCAGCCTTCCGTATTTCCCCTTACAAAAAAAGAATATTGCCTTTTGTATATTGGCGAGTAGTCAATTTTAACCACCCGACAATATGCCAATTCTGATCACCAGAGCCATGCTCATCATGGCTTTTGCAATCATGTTTTGCCCCTACGCTACAGCTCAGCCACTGAGCAGCTTCCTGGATGCCAAAGGCGCCCTGGCCAGCCGGGAATACCTCACCGACAACATCAGCTACTTCCTGGACCCCCGCTTCCGCAGGGACGAGATCTTCTGGTACGATGGTACCATGACGACAGCTGAAGGAGTGTGTCACGAGGGGCTGAAACTAAAGTTCAACACCATTGAAAACACCCTTTACCTCAAGCAAAAAGGCCAATATTACCGGCTCTCTACTTATAGCCTGAGGTCATTTACCCTCGAAGACGAAGGCCGGCAGCGGCACTTTATCAAAGGCTTTGGCGAGAAACACGAATACGTGCTTTCGGCCATTTTCCGGGGCAACCCATCAGAGGTGTTGAAATACCTGGCCGACTTTGAACAAAGAGACAGTTTTCAGCTTACGGCCTTCGACACCAGTTGGAAACCTTCCGATGGTGGTTCTCTGGCTCTTCGCCTCCAATCGTCGAGTATCCATCCGGTTCACAATCTAAAAGGATACCTGGAGGACAATCCAAACTTTAATAAGGTGAAACTCGAGTCTGAAACCACCGAGGCCGATGAGCAGGGCTTTTTTGAAGTTCTGGCAAAGGGTAGGCGGGGAAAACTCCTGATCCAACATTCCAAAAAACTGGCGCGGAGCGGCGGCCTATCCCTGGTCAAAAACCACAAAGTCATCACTTTCGATGAGCGCACCTATTTCCTGGCCAACCAGCAAAAGGAGATCCGGCAGGTATTCTTCACCAAACGGTCTGTAAAAAAGGCCCTCCAGGCACTGGGGATAGCGCCTCCCCGGCGTATATGCTCCGTGCGCAATGAAGGCAGGCTGGCCGAATGCCTGCGGAAAATTCTTTAACAGGATTAAGCAGGGCCAATCATAAACTTTCAACCCTACTCTTTGTTTCCCTTCCGAATCTAAAAAATGACCCTCTATGTTCGGATTATTTAAGAAAGACCCGGTAAAGAAACTAGAAAAGAAATACCTCCAACTGATGGAAGAGGCCATGCGCATACAGCGTGGAGGCGACATCAAGGCCTATGCCGCCAAGGTGGCGGAAGCCGAAGAAGTGCAGAAGCAGATCGACGAGCTGAAGGAAAAAGAGAAGTAGTTTTGAGTGGCTTTCCTAGCTGAATCCGCTTTCTGAAGCTGCAGTTTGAAACCTTCGGCTCCTGATACTTTGGATGCTTTTTTCGAGCCGAAAAGATACCTACGTCTTCAACCCGTCGATGCTATAGCTACACAGGCACAGGCATCTCGCTCCGAGATCTATAGCGACTATGGTATCTACAGCATCCATAGCCTCTTCTCTATCTTCCCGTATCTGCACTATCATCGATATCGCCGGTCTTCACGGCGGTGAAGTCCATTTTCACCTCCCCGCTTATGTCGCCAGTCATAAAGACAGCCGGCATGGCATCCTGGAAAGGGTCAAGGGGGTCGGAAAACACGTAGCCAGCCGGGAAGAACTGCCAGGCGGGGCGGCCGCCAAAGTCCAGGTCTATGCCGAGGATCACCTTGCGTATTCGGATCTGATCGAGGGTAGTCACGCCCCCCGAACCGTTGACATCCGCCGCCATCACCTTAATGGGCGTATCCAGGTAATCGACCCCCAGGATGTGTTTGGAAATAAACACCAGGTCGAAGGTAGACAGGCCGTTCTGGAAATCATCCTCTTTGGCCAGAGACAAACCCGCAACCGACCCAAGAGGTATGCCGTCGAATTCGTAGAAGCCCGCCGCATTGGTAGTGGCCGTATCGAGACGCGGAGCCTGCAGAAAGACCTTCACGCCGGCCACGGGCACTCCCTCCTCATTTTTCACCGCTCCGGAGATGCGGGTGTCTCCCGCCGCCTGCTGCGCCCTGCCTGCCAGCTTTTCTGCTCCCGTCCCCAGTGGGTCCAGCCAGTCACTAAGCCGGGTAGCTTCCGTACCGCCTCCCTCCCAGGAAAGGTGTAGCCGGCCAAAGAAGGCCCGGGTCACCTCATCACAGCCGTTGAACCCTCCGTGCATTTGTCCCCGGATCAGGCCTTCCGAATCAAAGAGCGGGCTTCCGGAAGACCCGATCTCGAAGGTGCCGTCGCTGTAGGTGACGTCAATATGGTGGTTGGCCGGAGTGGTCAGCTGTTCGCTCCACATCAGTTCACCGTTGTATACCGTTGCCGGTTCTGTGTAGAAAGCGATCTTTTTGATGTCTCCCCGGGGGTGGTGCAGAATGGCGCCGCTCTGTGGGGCGCCGGCCTGCCGGTTCCAGCCATTGAAATACAGGTTATAGGAAGAAGGCAGTACGGAGTTAGCTTCCAGGAGCAGAAAATCGTTTTCCCGCCTGCCCGCCCGGCGTTCACAGCCGAGCACTGCGTTAAAGGTGGGCTCGTTTTCCGGATTGGGGCATTCTGCCGACTCATAGGCAAAATCGAACCGCCACATATCATAAATAGGCGTATAGCCATCCTGGCAGTGAAAGGCGGATAGGACAAAGGGACGGCCATCCTCGGCGGTATTATTGACCAGGCTGCCGGTGCAGTAGCCGGTGCCTTCTTCCAGCACCATAACCACCCTGCAGATGCCCCGGCTCTGTGTGGCCCAGGCGGCTCCCTCAGGGCAGGCCGTATTTTTGTGGCAATCGAAGGAAGTGCCAAAGCCCAGGTTGAGCAGGGATGCCGGTTCCAGTTCCCTTTCGAAACTGCTCAGCTTCTCCTTGTCGTAGGCATAGTCCATACGAAAAACATGCAGCCGCCCCTGGCCGCGCACCGCCAGGGGTTCGTAATATTCGATGATGGCCGTTGGCCCTTTGATGAAGCCGGTAAGGAATTTCTGCGAAGGCCGGTTGCTTTGAAAAGTATAAGCCCCTCTCTGCTGACGGCCATCTTCACTGTACATGTACAGTCGGGCGCCGGGAGGCAGATAAAACTCATCGTACAGTGCGGCAAGGGCCAGTGCTCCTTCGGCATGGACTTTCAGCCGCCACAGGCGGCTGCCGTCTTCGAGTTCCGTCCATTCTCCAGCATTGTCCAGGCTGAAATTTACCGGGATGGGGGCTGCAAAGCGCGGGTTGCCGGGGTTCCGGGCGTCTTCTTCCGCCAGTTTCTGCAAGCCCGGTGCAGGCACAGCCCTGGCTTTCAGGGGTAGCTGGCCATGCCTCTTTTGGAAGTTTTCGGAAAGCCCTAACGGCCGGCCACCGAAGCTCTGCTGGGCGTTGCTGCTCAGGGCCACCGCCAGAAGGAAAAGAAAAAAGATCAGTTTTTGTGTTTGTCTAATCGGTTTCATAAGATCATAATTTGCTTAAAAGGTGCTGCGGGCAACCATATACCCGCCACATCCGCGGGCCGGGCCGCCAGCTGCTGCCTCCTCATTTTTTTGAAGATCGCAAACCGTCAACATAACGCAGATCATGGCGGATTGGTATATACTGCTGCCGGGTAGGATAGCCCGGGGAATCTTCCGGCGAACCGGCTGATCCATCGGTAATAGGTGAGAAGGGGACAGGACTTTCAGGACAATAGCCCGGGCGCCACGCCATTGCCTTTGAAGCAGCCGGGGCAGGCCGTGCTTTTCGCTAAAGTACGGATTTCTCCCGCTCTATCCCCATGATTTGGCTATTTTTCCGCTTAGAGATCTTCCAGGCCGAGCACTTCCACGCCCTGCTCAAAGACGACATCCACGGGAATACCCTTTTCACTGAGCCGGTCGAGATCGGCCTGCAGCTGCCCGTCGATGCTGCCCTTTTCACTGACCAGCCGGGCCACGCCTTCATAATCGCCCTCGCCCTGCAGGGTGAGGATCTTTTCGGAAAGCGATGTCATGGCCTTTTCCAGTTGCTCGAAATCGACGCGGTAAAGGCCGGTTTCAGGATCGCGTTCGAAGGCGCCGTTTTCCGCGAAGTAATTGAAGCGGATCATGTTGGCCTTGCCGTGCGCACTGGAAGCGCCGAAGCGCACAGAGCGGAAGATACCCGCCATGAAGGTGACGTAGTAATCTTTGAGATCACCTTCCAGCTCGCCCTTGTCATATAACTGTTTGATCATATACAGGCCCAGAATGTCGGCCTTGCCTTCCTCCAGAGCTGAAGCGTGTTCTTTAAGCGCTTCGCGCACAGTTCCTTCACCATTCACTGTATTTTTTATGCCCAGGCCATGAGCCACCTCGTGAAACATGGTATTGGCAAAAAAAGCATCGAAGGTAATGTGCTGGCGCTGGTCTTCGGCGATCAGCACCTCTGAAATAGGCACCAGGATCTTGTCGAACTTGGCGCGCATGGCATTTTTAAGCTGCAGGCGTCGGGTGCCCTTTTTCAGTTGCACTTCCTCATCATTGGGCAGGTTAATGGCGATGGTCTTGCTCCCGGCATTGCAGTCGCCGG
Organism: uncultured Phaeodactylibacter sp.; assembly: GCA_964454855.1. GTDB lineage: Bacteria > Bacteroidota > Bacteroidia > Chitinophagales > Saprospiraceae > CAYVVK01. Next base: position 10,487 of record CAYVVK010000101.1, read on the forward strand.
CGTAATAGACCACATCGTAGGCATTGAGCTGGGCGTCGCTGCCCGGTTCTTCCGCCTTGTATTTGGCAGCAACGGGCAGGCCGCGCTGCAGTTCCGGCAGGAAGGCCGCGTATTTGTCCAGGCGCTGGCTCCATTCCATATCTTTTACCAGCACATAGCATTCGTGGGCGGCCTTGTAGCCGAAGAGCTGATCTTCGTAGGTCTCGATCGGGCCGATGACCACATCCAACTGGTTGTCTTTCATATCCAGCCAGGCCATGTCACTGGCCTGGTATTCGTCATCCAGCAGGGCCTGGGCGCGCAGTTCCAGGTAGTTTTTCAAGCCCTCATTCTCGGCCAGGGCAGCAGCCTGGCGAAGCAGGCCGGCGGCTTGCTGCAGCTGCCCGGCGAACATTTCGCGATAGGGAATGGTAGTGAGCGCACCCTGTTCATCGCGGCGCAGGAAAGTATACAGGCTGGCCTTATCTTCCAGCTCGGCGGCCTGGAATTCCTCTTTCGTCATATCCGCCGGGTAGAAATTGGCGCCGGCGGGCTTGGGCCCTACCCTGGCAATGAAAGGTGCGTTACCTTCCAGGCGATCCCAGGGGCCATAGTTGATCTGAGCGTAACGCTCCAGTTTTTCATTGGATAACACGTCCAGCAAGCTGTCCTTTTTGCCGTAAGCCTCATACCAGAACAGCTCGTCCATGATCTTTGCCGCTTCGATGAGCACGGGGATCATCTGCTTCCGGCGGCTGCTCAGGGCATCGGTATCGGTAGTGAGGCGCACCGAAACGTATTTTTCCAGCTTTTTGTCGATATCTACAATTAAAGAATCGGCCACGGCTTCTTCCGCCTGGCCCTGCCCGCCGCTTTCATTACATGCGGCGAAGCCGAATACCAGGCCCATCAGAACGAAAAGATTAAAGGATCGCATCATTTTTTGCGAGGAAAATAGCAATTTTCAGGCAATCGGGCGGAAATAATTACGCTCTGCCTGAAACCTATTTTTCCGTCCCGCCGTAAAAAAAGCTACAATCGCGTAATCTTTTGTATGAAAGATTTCAAGGGGTAGCCCGAAAGTGGGTTGCCCTTTTATAAAAAAACTATTGGCAAAGAAGCCTTCTCCCAGGCAGAGGTTTTCTCAAAAAAGTTTTACGTTAAAGGCCAATTAGATGTTTTCAAATATCTTCCCCCTCCCCTGAATATCCCCCCGTTTCAATTTCGCTTAATGTTTTTTTAAGGCCAGGCAAAGCTCAGGCATCACTTACGAAGAGGCTATCAGAACAATTCTTATCATTTATCCGCCAGGGTAAGCACGATGCTTGCCTTACGGCCGCCACAATAATATTTCCTGTTTGTCCCCCCCGTATATACGCGCAAGCGGTTTGAGTTTAGGTAACCCTTTGAATACAGCAAACTTTATGAAACCCCGGACAAGCTCGGTTTACAGCATCAGCTCCCCTTCCGCCATGAACCACCATCGCCTTTTCAGCATGGCTATCCTGTTGGCATTATTCCTAATGCCCGTTTTTGATAAGCTACCCGGCCATGTCCATCCGGAAGAAGAGAATAGCCCTCCGCAAATCATCAGTTTTTCTGCTACTCCCGATAGTGGCCCCGTAGCGCTTAATGTCAGCTTTTCCGCTGAAGTTATTGACCCCGAATGCCGGTGCGGGCTCCCCGGCCTACACCTGCCTGGTGGATTACTTTTTTAATACCGCCGCGCCCCTAGATCCGGAGGATGCTTGTGGCAGTACCGCCTCTCTGTCGGGTTCCACCGGATTGTCGGATCTTTGCGAAAGCAGAACCCTAACGGTTGGCCTTTATGAGCCGGGCACCACGGCCCTGGTCCAGGAACAAACCGCAAGTATCGACGCCAATGAAGGCTTTTCGCTGGATGGCATTACTGCCGGAGCCTATGACGTGCTTGTCAAAGTGGATTACTATCTGGCCAAAAAGATCACGGATGTGGTGTTTACCGCCGGAGCAGAAAGCCCGCTGGACCTCAGCGGCCTGATCGGCGGAGATGGCAACAACGACAATGTGGTATCCATAATCGACTTCTCCATTCTGAGCAACACTTTCGAAAAACAGGAAGGAGATGCTGGCTATGACGGCCGCGCTGACTTCAACTGTGATGGCGCCATTTCCATTGTAGATTTTTCCATACTGAGTGCCGGTTTTGAATCCGTAGGCGATGAGGCAGGATACTGAAATAAATGAGGGAAATGAAATTAATAACTGCCAATTACTGAAACCTCCCTCTTCATCCTTCGTAACAAAAACCAGAAAGGTGTAAGAGCGAGGGAGCCGGCCAGTTTGAAAAGAAAATGACATTAAAAACATGGAATAGATGGTTTTTTTTTCTATCTTTCGGCTGAATTATTTATTAGGTGCCTTGACATTCCCCCCCTTGATACAAAGGTACCTGGATGAACTTTTAATTTTGGAACTAAGCCCCGGTTAACTCCCCCCCTCTTACCGTTCGGCTTTTTCCGACTTTCATTTTTTTTCAACTCCATTAATTAATGGAGTACTATAAAGAGCTTCCCTAAAGGCTATCACCAGCACAATGCGTCATATCTGTTTTGATGTGAGGCCTTAACTTATTTACCCATTTCAACCGATTCACCCCTATCACTGCATGCATGAGTCCAGCAATTGCTGATTGTAAATAATATTAACATTTAAGCTAATACAATTAAGGATCAATTATGAGAGCAGATCTTCTACACCGTAGAAGGATGACACGCCCCGGAAACATTGCGTTAATCCTGCTATTCGCGCTTTTCTCCCACTCGCTGGCTGGCCAGACGTTCAGCTTTGAGTCTTCCAACTTGATAGGAGAAAATATCAATAACCCCACATCCCTGGAGTTCGGCCCGGACGGGCGGCTCTACATCGGCACC
>CAYVVK010000102.1:0-13362 GCA_964454855.1 uncultured Phaeodactylibacter sp.
ACCCTGGCCCGCAGTTTGGAGATCAGCAGCTGGGCCTCGACGCTCAGCAGCTGGGTGAGCCAGAAGGAGGTGGCCGCCTGTACTACGATGGCGCCCGCCACTACCGCCAGCAAGACTTTCAGCATCTGAAGGTCTTTATCGACAATGACATTATCAATGAGGTACTTGCTGGCCCCCGGCAGCACCAGCCCCGCCAGGCGGCTGATGACGATCAGCACCAGCCCCAGGAGCACCAGGTGCCGGCGGGGCCAGATGAAATCCTGAAAGGCTTGCTTCAGGCTTACTTTATTTTTTTTCATTTTTTTCGATGGATATAAGAAGGAGTGATGGCTCAGGCTGATGTACAGTTTTTGTAAACGCCGGATGAGGGGCAATGGTTGAGGGATGAAGCGCTTTGAAAAAACCTTACAAATACCAAGATGCCAGTCCTCCACTTCTATTTCCTAAACCGGATCCGCTCCACGCCCTCCGTCATCTCTATGGCAAACAGAGCAGAGTCGATGGCCGGCCAGGATAATCGGCTCTGAATGGTGGTGGCCAGGGTGCTTATATTGAGCGTTCTTGATCTATCATTATAGAGATCTGCATTGAAATCGATGTCGGCATTTTCCAGGGCGCCACCCTGTCTGTTTTTGAGCTGTTTGTAGTAGGTGATGTTGTCGCCGCTCAGCCGGCGGTCCAGTCCGAAATGGAGGCTTTCCGGTTTTTGGTACATGTCCACCTCTTCAATACCCCCTTCAAAAAGGCAAAGCAGGACATTGGCAGAGAGCTTTTCCCTACGCACCAGCTTGTTTTTCAACCAAACCTGATAGCTGTCGCCATTTTTCCGAATGGCGTATTGTTCGTCCTTGTCCAGTACATGAACCAGCCATTGTTCCTGCAGTATTTCCGTGACGATGCTAAGCTGATCGGACTGAAAATCAGTTTTCAGAGCGGCAAGGAGCTGGCTGTCGGTGCTGGCTGCGTTGCGGAGAACATCTACACTAGGCTGGCTCAGCGCGATGGAGTTTTGAGCCTGGTAGGCATCGATCTGCAGGCCGGGATAACCCGATACGGCTTCGGAGCGCATGATCAGGCCACTAAGGAACTGGAAGGGGTTTTGAGCCGGGTTGGTGCTGTCTTCATCATGATGATGGCCGTGGTCCTGTTTTTGATCATCGGAAATGACTCTGCCGATGCTAAAGGCGCCGTCCAGCAGGCACTCTATCCACTCTTTGTCGACCAGGAAGAACCGAAGGGATTCCACGGGAAGCAAGCGGTTGTCCGGCACCAGATAATTGAAAGGTACTCCTTTGAGCAGGCTCAGGCTGTAGAACCAGTCGCTTACTTTTTGCGGAACAGCTTCCTGTGCTTCGGTTTCGGTAATGGGCCACTGAGCGGGCAGGTGCCGGTGCGTAAGCTGTAGCTCCGCCAGTTTATTTTTTTGGGCGTGGCTGCGTTTCCAGTTGTACAGGCTCACCGCAATGGCTTTGTTTTGCAGGATCAGCATCCGGCCCAGTTCCCAGGCGGCCGCATAGGAGACGTCAAACATGCCTGTGTCCTGATCAAAACGCAGGAGGGCATCGGAGGCCATTACCGGAAGGGCATCGGCATGATTGGGGTTGACGCCTGTAGCCAGCGGGCCATGGTACCAGGAGATGCTGCTGCTGCCATTGCGCATCAGGTGCTTAAGGGGTACGTTGCCCGTGGCAAGCAAACTGTCGGCCAAGGGGTTATTGACGGCAGGGAGGCGCAGGTTGTGTTCATCAGAGGAATGGCTTCCGGTGTTCAGGCGCTCCAGCAATCGGGGCAGGCTCTGATTGGGGTTGATGCAGGCGAACTGCCAGCTGTACAGGCTTACCAGCCTTACCGCATCCTCCGGGTCAGTGGCGCCCTGGTAATCAAAATCAGTACCTGCATAACGATCCTCCAGAGATACCAGGTGCACCTGGCTGATCCCTTCCTTCAGCGGTAAGCGGTTGGCTACCACCAGGGCGAATTCCCCGCCCGTCATCTGGCCATGTGCATCAAAACCTTGCCGCACATGGGCCAGATAGGGAAGGCCGGCTTTTTGAGGAAGGATCTTATCCAATACCTTCTTTTTTACATCGATCACCGTCACTTTGTCTGTGTCCTGCTGGCCTACCTCGTCTGTGACGCCTGGAAAATGGTAGGCGGTGGCCTCTTCCTTCAGCTTTTTTATCGAGATAACTTTGGCTTCCGGGGTCTCCTCACTACCGTCGAACACCAGCAGCGCCAGCCAGGGAATGCTGTCATTGCTCCCGCCGGCACCGCGCTCCCAGGGGAGGGTGCTGCGGCGAAGGATGATATGGGGCAATACATTTTCGTGATCCCCCAGGCTGCCGGCAGGTGGAAATACCGAGTGCACCTCCTGCGGCTTTAGCTGGAAACGAGAGCCGGAAACCTGGAAGTGCTTCCGCTGCGTGGCCCCGGAAATGCGTGGGGTACCAGCCGTACTGAGGGCCGGGCTGACATCGATATAATAAAGCCCCTCTTTCAGGGCCGGCCGGTGATAGGCAATAAACCGGACCTTGGCAGGTAGCGGAGCGTTTGATCTTGGATCAGGCATAGGTCAATAAGTTTTTACACAGGCTCCTGGCCCGCAAACTGCGGAGAAAGGATCAATTCATTAACATAGGTGTCGCTCAACTGCACCTCGGTTTCCGGTGCAAAGCCCAGCGCATTTAATAGGGTATCCCGGCTTGCATTTTCCGACAGATCAGCCTTCAACTGGCTCCTCCAGTCGTCATGGCTATCCGGGTAAAAGCAGGGCAGGTCTCCGCGACGGATGTAATTGTCTTTGGGCGTTACCGCAAACATGAACTTATGGCGGTCGATGGGAACGGGGTTCTCCTCAGGTTCCTGTTCCTGTTTGGCCAGTTTGATGCGATAGCCCGCCAAAGCGCCTTTAATAAACTTTTGCCCATTAAGGCTTGGATTTATCGAAGTACCCCACACGCCCACGGGCATATCTTTCAGGATCGGTTCGAAGGAGAAAGCATAAGTCACGTCACTATCGGTGGTATTCACGCTACTTGCGCTCTTTTTGATACTGATGGCCAGGCTGGAGTCCACCTGATCGCTTTTCAGGTTCATCGGCCCGATCCCGAATTCCTGATTACCTCCGGCGCTGCCATGTCCACGCTTGATCGGGATCTGGGAATGGGCCTCGAACTCAAAATGCTTCATATCGATGACCCAGTCCACACCGCTATCGGCTCCTGGCTGTGTTTTAGCTCCGCTGACGAGCGAAATGCCGGCGATATCCTTATCTGATGCGGGCAGGAAGGAAGAACGGAAGGTAGCCCAGCTGACCGGCCTCGGTTGTTGCGATGCACCGGCGCCGAAGCTGACGTCGAAGGTAACGATCCATAGCTTGATATGCGCCTTGCCGCTGAAGTCCGGCCCCCAGATATGCAGGCCGGCGCCGACATCTACGGAGATGGTGTGGGCACCAAAAAAGTGGAAGGTATAGGAGACGCCCATATCCACGTATATCTGTGCATCGTAGTGGTAGGGTTTCCAGGCGATGAGGAAATCGGCGCCGGCAATGAACCAGGCTCTGAGGTTGCCATCCAACCACAGGGCTTCCAGCCGCCCCCCCGCCATCATGGCGGAAGCAGTAAGGGCAAAATAGATGCCGCCCTTCAGGCTGAGCTGGGGCGTTACCTGCCAGTTGAAGCCCAGCCTCGGCACTTTTGGATAGTGGGCCGGCACCTGGTAGCTGGGATGATAACCCCCCAGGCTGATGACAAAATCCCCTTTATGTGGCCCGGCCATCCAGCTGTAGAAAGCAAAACCTCCGGTCAGCCGGCACTTTCGGGAAAGGATAAAGGAGTTGGAGGTCAACTGGGCTTCCAGCCCTAAAAAGCCTTCATCGGGAATGAAACTGGCCTTGATGGCCATCTGTACTTCGGCGAGCGGGTCGATGGCCTGCTCTGCTTCCGCCGTCGGGGCAACCATAGTGGACAGGCCGAGCAAGTCCAGCTCAAACTGATTGCCGAAAGATACCGTCAGCAGAGCGAAGGAGTCGACGATCTTTAAGGAGTTGAACTTGATCCCTATGGCCAGGAAATACTGCCCTTCCTCGGGCGGAATATAAGTACGAAGTTTATTCAGTTCATTGGCCAAGGCCGTCCGCTGGCCAGTGCCGGAAGGGATAGGCGTAGTGCCGTTTACTGCTTCCGCCACCAGCGGGAAAGCATCCACCTGGCCGATGGCCGGTACGCGCAGGCGGCGGTTGTACCCAAAGCCTGCCGCCAGGCCGGTGACAAAAAAGAAGGCCGGGCCGCCCAGGGGATAATCCAATACGGCATAAATGAACAGCAATTTGTGGCCATCCGCCATGATGGCGTAAGAACCGATGGCCGCCAGCGATAAGGCCTCTGTTTTGATGATGGCCGTTCCGTCGTATTCATTCTCCCCGAATTTCAGGAAGGCGCCGCCGATCTCCAGAGGGCCATTTTTATAATCAATGCCCAGCCCGATAAGGTCGAACTTCGGTTTGAATTCATTGAGGGGTGAGCCTACCGTTAGGCCCTGTAAAGAAATGGCCAGCCCTGCCGCAGTAAGCGAAGCATCCAGCAAAAACCAAAGGGCGCCCTTATCGTATTGCAGGCCTACCCGCTCGAAGTCGACCGGGCCGATCTTTTTCTGGATGGTGAACCATTTGGCTTTATCGGAAGAACCGGGCGGGGTGGCCGTTTGGGGCAACCCGCCCGGGGTATCAGCTTGCCCTTCTCCCGCCGATTGAGGATCGGGGGCGGTAATGGGCAGGTTGACCGGTGATTGCAGGCCGCCCAGGTTGAGCGTGCCATCGATACCCAATCCTTTAGGAAGATCGCGATTGGGCAGGGTAATGCCCTGGGGCAGGAGGTTTTGGCTGATCCAGTTTTGGGTCTCTGTTTGCTGGATAGGCGCGGTAGCGAGTAAGAATTGTAGCTTGTCAAAGCCGACGCTTTTATCCGGCGGAAATTCCTTGCCTACCAGCGGTAGTTTAGACAGGTTGGCCTTGGCTCCGATATCCAGGGCAAAGAGGAATCGATTGGTGCCATTACTTTTATCAAAGACGAGGATGATATCCTTCAGGCCGACGGTAAGGTCGGCCGGGATATCGGGGACGTTGTTCGTGAAATGGCCGATGAGTTGCTGGAGGCTGATGCTCAGGACTTCCCCCTCTGCTTTGTAAGTGGCGGCAAAAAGGGCCGAATCGGTATTTTGAATAAAGTGCAGCTCAAACTGAAGGTAGCCCACGCTATCAAACGGCCCAACTTCGATCAGGCCGTCGAAATCCTTCTGGTAAGCGCCATCTTCTTTTTTGGTGAACTTGACATTTACGGTGGCCGCCACGTCTTTGCCTTCTACCGGAAAATCTCCTTCGCAGCCGAAGCTGAAGTTCTTGGTTTTGCTGTTAAAGGAAACGCGCAGGTTACGGATAGTCAGGTCTTTCAGGGGGCCGGGCAGCGGGCGCTGCACTTCAAATTTGGCGCCCAGCTCCTGGAGGAGCGTGCCCACGGGAATACTCTGGCCGGGACCGGTGCTACCCTCAAATTGCCAGCCGGACTGGGTATCGTAACTGGTACTCAGATCTACTTCTACCCCGGCGATGATGAATTTGCCGTCAAAACGGCCGCTGCTGCCGACGCCCGGCTGATTGCTGTAATCGAGAGAGAGGAGGAGCTCCTTGATCTCAAAGGCGGGTTTATTGCGGATCTCCAGCTGCCAGGCCTCGTCGATGACGATCAGGAAGGAGAAAGTTTTTACTTCGCCAATGGGTTCGGCAAGAAACCAAAGCTTACTAATCACCATCTGGCCTAATCCGGTATCACCCGTATTGGCCAGCTGCAGATGGTCAAACATAGCGCCTATTGGGATGGTATTGTTTTCCGCCAGTTGGCCTTCAATGGAGTAGTCCGGCCAGCGGGCAGTGATCAACACATTCCCGTTGGCCGGATCAGCACCAAAATGGACCGTGCCTCCGGCGGAGACTCTTGGGAACCTGGATTCAGGGTCTAGAGGGTGCTCAATATCCAATTCAAACCAAAGGCCTTTTACGGAAAGGAGATCCGGAAGGATAGTCCAGGCCTGATCGGGAAGGACAGCCAGCCTGGCGTCTATTTGAGTGAGCTCGTACGGATCCCGCTTATCGATGGATAACTTTAGATCATCCAGTTCGAAGGGTTTGACTTTGAGCTCTCCGGGAAGCCAGTCGAGGTCTGCATTGGGGTTATCTGCATGGCCGAACAGGGTTGCCAGTTGGCTGAAACCGGGAAGCTGGCTTTGGCCAAGCAAGAACTCCAGGGAAAACTGGCCGGCAGTTCCGGGATCATCAATTTTGAAAGCTAAACTGGTGTCCGCTCCTATTTTTAATTGCCCTTCCAGAGAATGGGACATTATTCCCTTTTGTAATTCGGGGCCAAGGTTGGCATCGGCCTCCGGTGCGACAACAAACAAGGATATTTCCAGTTGATCAAAAGAAACTTCCGATAACAGAGCCTCCTCTGAGTTTCCTTTTTGGGTGAGGTCCAATCCGGCAAAAGAAAGGACTGGTTTAACTAAAGCTATTTCTGATATCTGGCCGGTAGCATCCAGGTATTCGATGTTGATTTGGGTAGCCGCACTCCCCCAGGTATTTGAAACGCCACTAATAACCACCGTGCCGGTTCCAGGATTATCCTCCGTTGCATTGGTAATAACAAGCGTTTCAGACTGAAGGATAGCTTCAAATAGCTCCCGGAAAACCTGTAATTCAGGAGTGTCCTTGCTTAGGGCCAAAGTACCGGTGTCATCAATTTGAAGAAACGTAGGTGTCGGCATTAGGGCTTGAGATGTTTAATTAATGGATCATTTATTGCGTCCCTGGAAGGAATCCTGGTTTATTTCAGAGCTTTTACAGCCTCTTTGGTACTTTCTACAAATGCATTACTAATGCACCTGTACACATTGGCCAGCCCAACTTCCACTACGTCTGTTCCTTGCATATGGAATTTACCTTCGGTAACAGGAGAGGAATAAGCATTTAGCAGCTCCCTCACTTTCTCCAGTTTTGCAGAGGGCATGATGTATTTTATTACAGCGCATAAGGCGGCAATCTGAGGAGCAGCAAAGGAGGTGCCGCCTGAGCAATCCCAGGCATCTTCGATATCATTGAAATACGGCAGCCAGATATATCCACCGTCCTTTTTCGGGCCACTTGTATTTTTAGGCCCGCAAAGCCCACAAATATCGGGAAGGTTCTTCCTGTATCTGCGATATAGCCATGGGCAAAATCAGATGCTGTAATAACGCCCGCTTTATTTTTGTAGGCCCCTCCCACTGAAATAACGCTTCTGAGCTGTGCTTCAAAAGATTTTTTATTCTCCAGCTCTTTGTCAGCATTACCCGAAGAAAATATAACGATGGAGCCATCCATTTTGGCCGTCAGTATATTAGCAAAGTAGGGATATTGGGCAGAAGGAAGCTGATTGGTTTGCCAGCTTTGTGCTGTTCCATAGCTGCAGGAGATGATGTCCAGCTTTTGTTGTAGAGCTAACTCAAAAACTTCTGAAGCAGTATACCCGGCAATATAAGCATCCGGCTTTTTAATGACTATGATCTCTACATTTGAGTGATCTATTAATTCAAGGAGGGGAAAAAGGTTAGCAAGGACTTTTGTGCCATGGCCTGATTCGGGGTCGTCCTCTTTTCTTAATAAGGTATCAGGTTCCTTTATGGATCTCTGATACTGTCTTTGTTCATAGGGCAAAGTAGTAGTCGTGAAATATTTAAGGTCCCAAATGGCTTTTATCTCCTTTAGAAGCTTTTTCACATTTGAATCCAGATCCGGGGTTTTCTTTAATTGAATAAGATCCGGGTTTTGGGTAATATCTGAGCCCTTTAATGCCTTCGCTTGAATTAATTTGTCCAATTTATCAATAACATCCCGGCATTTTTGCTCTAAAGCACTTAAAGTACTCAATCCGGTTTTGTAAAGGTCATAATACTTGTAGACTGCCTGTTTATTAAACACCACCTCGATCTTCCTTGAGTCACTCAGGTAACCTTTCGATTTAAAGTAGCCATGTTCATGAAAACCGGAATCCAGGATCCCAATCCTTATTTTCCGCTTTATCTTTTTGCCGAGTGGCTTTTTCAGGAATTTCTTTAACTCCGTAAATACTTCCGGGGCAACTCCCAATTCATTGGGAATATCCTCGGGATACAGCCTGCAAATGTCATTTTTTTCCGGAGGTTCCGCCCCCAGGAATTGGGAATCAGGTTGGTGAATGGTAATTCCTTCAAGTAGTTCGGCCAAATTACTCTGCGCGACTGCGATCAAACCAAATTGGGGGCTGCCTTCGACGGTGAAACCTTGGCCTGTCTTAATTATTTTCACCTGGAAAAGCTCCTCAAATAAGTAGGTTGGCGCCATAATCCCGATGGTGATCTTGTTGACGGAAACGACTGAAAACCCGGCCTTTTTCAATTCCTCCACCGCCTGTTTTACCTTTGCCGGATCAGCCCGTAGTTTTTTTTGATCCTCAAAAGTCAATTCCTCAGTAAAATTCAACAGCGAAAGCCCCCCGGTTCTGGGTTTCAGTATAGCGTCGGCAGAAATAATAAAAGGTACTTCCATGTTATTGGCACTTTGTCGCTTCGGCATCCTGCCGAAGTGTGGCGGCAAGATGCCGCCACGACTTTATCAAAAAATTGTTACTCCGTTGCCTCATTGCCACCAGGCTCAACCATAGGCGGAACCACAGCCGTAAACCCACGTTCCTTCAGCGCTTTGAACTCCTCTTCGGAAAGCGGCACGATCTCACCAGATTCATCGATATCAAAATAGTCCGGTACTTCACTGGCCTTCGTTTTACCCATCTCCATGGTATTGGAGTCAAACTCCTCATAAACCTCTTTGGGAGAAAGGCTTTTGGCATGATCCGCATCGCTGATATGCAGGATGCTTTTGGCGTTTTTATCTCGGATGACGTACATGTTAGGGCTTATTTAGATGATGAGGACAATTCCTGAATTCGTTCCTTCAATTTTTCAATAACATCCTGTTGTTCCTTGACGGCTTCTACCAGAAACGGGATAATGTGGTCGTAGCTCATCCCTTCTGCATATTGTCCGTCACCTTCAAAGGACACCGCTTCCGGAATGTGCTGGCCGATCTCCTCTGCAATGAAGCCATAATCCGGGGCGCCGCTTTTTTTCCAGTTGAACTTTACGCCTCTGATCTTCCTGATCAGGCTCAGGGCATCGGGAATGGTTTGAACATTATCCTTGGCCCTGATGGTGCTCCGGTGCCCATAGTGCAGCGCGTTCTCGTTGTCCGCATAAAATGCCCAGCCCCCTCCGCTGTTCTTGGCCCAGATGGTGGGATATCCTGGACTTGAATTGGTGGCTATGATGCCATGAGCGTTTTGAGTGCGGATGAAGGTTTGCGCCAGGATCGTCTGGCCAGAGGGGTTGATCAGGAAACTGGTATCCTCCCGGTCGTAGATGATACTGGCATGGATCACATTCATCACGGAAGTGCTGTTCGCATCGATGTAAAAATTCGGATCCTCATCGTAATAGCGTTGGGCCCGTATTGTGCCATTGACGTCCAGGTCATGATCGGCTCCGTATCGGTTGATGCCCACTTTATTGCCTGCCGGGTTGAGGTATAGCGGTTTGGCGCCATGCGACTGTATCCAGCTGTACTCCGCATCGTAGCCCAGGCGCAGGTTCGACTGGTTGATGGGCCCCAGGATCAGCGTATTGCCATCGGCGTTCTGGTTGGCATGGACAATGTGCAGTTTGGCTTCCGGGGCGGGCTCTCCAATGCCTACCACTCCTCCCGGCCCGTAATTTCCGGCGAGGGTAAGTGCTGGCACATTGGTATAATAAGCGGATGGGGCATACAGGTGCACCTGTCCACGGAAAGGATCCTCTTTATAGTTAGAGGTGAATTCTATGAGTTTTTCGTTGCCTTTTACCCAATTGCTGGCACTGTTGGGAACATGCCGGTCTACATAAATGACATTTTCGGGTTTCAACCAGATCTCGCCGTCTATTGTCAGCCCTTTCGCTTTGATATCTCCATTTACGTCCAGTTTTGCCTGCGGATCGGCCGTGCCGATGCCTACCTGTTCAAACCCCTGGACATTGCTCCGGTAGATGAGCGGCGACTTTTCGATCACTTCCACGAACTGCCCGTCCCAGTAACCCGGAATGTTCTCGTAGTGCAGATAGAGGTTGGTATGCCCGGCCGGCATGGACGATTTTATGTTGGTAATGTGGAACTCCAGGACGGCGCCTGCCTGCAAGGTAACATCGTCCTCCAGCAGAAAGGTATCGCCTGCTTTGCCCACGCCCGGCGCCCAACTGGCCATCTGCCCCCCGGGCACTCGCCCTTCCGCGGGCCTGATCTCGATATTGGCGGCCTGGCTTTTGGTGCACAGCGCCCAGTCGATACTTTCATTGTCCTGCTGTACGTCAAAGGAGATGATGAATTTGGTGGGCCGTTCTGCATTTTTTCCTTTTAGGGTGATACTGGGCCGGGACGGGTTTTCCGGATCGGCTTTCAGGGCATTACTAATTCTCAGTTTCAGGGAATTGGCGCTGCCCGAATTGTCATCCACGGCATCATTCAGAATGGTGTCGCTGCCGAAGAAGCCCAGGTGGAGCGGAATACTTTTCTTCCCCAGGTGATTGACGATGTTGAGGTGCGTCAGCCGCTGGCCCCGGATCTGTGCCGTCGTTCCTTCATAGGCCATGTTTTGATAGAAAAGCTCGGCCCGGGTTCCCCGCGAACCGTGGGCGGGCTCCGCCCGGAAGCCGGTGAAGCTGATCGTATGTGTGCCTCCCGCCTCTAATTTCGGCGCATGAGTAGCCAGAAGGTAAAAGATCACGCTGCCATCTCCTTGCTTTACCGATTTCATCCGCCAGGCCGGATCGGAGCTGATCTTAATATTATCCAGGCTGCTTTCCAGCAAAGTGCCCGGCCGGAAATGCAGGGCCAGGTGATGGAGGCCTTCACTGGGCTCTGTATGTACTACTCCGGCCAACTGTATGCCCTCCCGGCTGGTATTTCTCACATTCAGGTGCAGTTGGTGGCCCGCCGGGCTTTCATCAATGTAGAGTACGGCCTGGCCCTGGCCCTCCAGCAATTTAAACTCCAGCGGATGGCTTTGGCGGAAAGTGGCCATAGCCGTCTGATCCTCCTGCCGGATCTCCAGGATCTCTTCCTGCGACAAAGCGCGATCGTACAAGCGTACCTGAGCGATCCTACCCGGGTGGGGGGAATGATAGCCGGCATAGCCAATAAGAAAAGGGTCATCGGATGTTACCGGTGTCCCCAGGCCACTGGCACTGGCTATTTTTTCTCCATCCACGTACAGGTGGCAGCTGTCTCCCTCTCTAACCCCAAGCAGGTGATGCCACTTATTCAGGTTTACGGTGGGTTGTCCACTGTTGCCATGAGCCTGTAAGTAATTTCCACCGGCATCTCTTTGCTGAAAAAGCCACTGGTTAGCTACCGGATGATACCAGATCCCGTAATTTCTGGCTTCGCCATCCCCTTTGCCAGCTACCCTTACCCAGTCATTAACTTGCTCGGTAAGGTAAAACCAGGCGGAGAGGGCCATATCCCCGGTAAAGCGCAGCGCCTCGTTATCCGGTACTTCTACAACGTCCTGAGTGCCGTTAAAGGACAGGCAGGCGCCGAAGGTTTCATCGGGGATGAGCTGGGTATTGCCCTTGATCGCGCCTGTTAAGCTGCTTCCCGCTGCATCCGGGATGGTATTTTGCTCGGTATGCTGGTCGAGCGGCAGATGAAGAATGAGGTTTTCTGTTATGGCCATGATGTTGATATGAGGGTTTTAAGTGGGTGGACAGTTTTAGTTTACTAATACTGCTTCGATAGCAGAGTCTGAAACGCTTTATTTTCAGGCGTTCCGGGCAGATTGTTATATTGTTGCATTGTTCTGTCTGCTTAGGTTATTTTTTACTGTTCAGCTGCTCTGATGCTTGCTGCTGGATAGAGGAGATCAACTGGTGGACCTTGACAAAAGGCAGTTGCCCAAGAGCCTCCAGAATGAGGTTGGTCTCCTCGATACTTAATTTAAGCTCCAATATTTGCTGCTGCGGGTTATTGATCTTTGATTCAGGCATATTTTTATTTGATTTTATTTTTCCGGTTCATTTTTCAATTTCAGCCAGCCTTCCCGGATGAGGTTGCTGCCATGCAGGCTGGCCTGGGTAGAGGTTTGCCCCAGGCTGGCCCGGGCCAGTATGGCCTCGATCTGCGCTTGCTGTGCCGCCCATTGGCCGGGAAGCTGCTGTGCCGGCCGTTTGTCAGCAGCTACCACATCCGCCCTATCGGCATCCAGGGCTTTGATCCAAGCGATATTCTCCTGAAGGAGCATGGCCCAGATGGCTTCTGCTTCCTGCCCGAATACCTGGGTGAAGGCTTGTTTCCTGACTACCCCCGGTACGGAGATCTCATCCCAGCCTCCTGCTGTATTCGCCAGCCAGGCCCACCGATAGCCGGCCTCCTCCGGCAACGGCAATTGCACCTGCCGGCTGTCGCTGAGCACGGGCGTAGAGAGGAAGGTTATTTCTATGCGGCGGAGCGCTTCGGCATACTGATCCGGAGGGATATTGATGGCTTTGGACGGCAGGATGCCGGAGGTGGCATGAACCACGCCTCTGGGGTCGAGCAGCAGGCTTAAAGTAAACGGGGCGCCGGAAAGGGACTGGCAGAGTGTAAAGCGGCCTGCTGACCGCGTGACAATAGACTCATCCGCCACTTCTTCGCTTTGCGGAGCAAAAAACTGCTGGCCTTTATAGCTGCCGCCTTCCTCCTGCCAATAGCCTACCAGGCCATCGTTCAACTGTTTATATTCTCCCAGGCGGATGGGAAATTCCACCTGGCTGAAGCCTTCCGTTTGCCGGTAATTGTGCAGCAGGCCGTGCCGCAGCACATTCCAGTCGCGGTTGATGCCGGGAAGGCCCTGGAGCTCCAGGTTCAAACTGGCCCGCACCAGGGCTACCGGACGGCTCATGAGCAAGGATATTCCCGTATGCTGGGCATAATTTTCCGGATCGATATTGGCCAGGCTGGAATCGATAACGGTAATAAAATGCTGCAGGAACTGCCGGTTATGTTGCTGCCGGCCAAGAAGGTAGGCCACCATTTTCCGGAGGTGAGGGTTGTCGATCTCCCGAATATCAAAGGAGCGCCCGAAATCAGGGCCCGGAGGGTGGCGAAGAATAAAATTACCATCGCCGCTGGGATGCATACTGCACAGCAGCCTGCCCTCGGCATGATAGATCATCAGACTGTGATCCAGGTGGTTGGCCACTATCCAGCCGCAAAGAGGGTTGGTGGCGGGA
>CAYVVK010000103.1:0-1197 GCA_964454855.1 uncultured Phaeodactylibacter sp.
ACATCATTGGGCCGGTTGACGTTCTGGTCGAGCAGCAGGGCGAGGCCGAACTCCGAAGTGATGAGCTGGGAAAGAGAAAGGCCATTCAGTATGCTCTTGTCTTTCCAGTAGAAATTGTTCAGCCGGCTGAGGGCATGCTCGACTTCCACGGCCTGCACCCGCGGGTCGAGGCCGGCCTCCCAGAAGCGGAAGCCCCATTCCGGGCTGCGGAAGGTTTCTTTTTGCGCGGGCTGCTTGATGCGTTCGCCCTGCAGGGTGATGTAGCCGTAGGTGGTGCCGGTAGTGCCATCATCGATATCCAGGCCGAAGCGGCCGAAATAGCGGTCGAAAGCTTCCGGCTGCTGCTCGCGCAGGCGGCGCAGCAGGGCGGGCAGTTCCCCTTCGGCGGAGCCGGTGCCCAGCGTCCACTGAAACATGCCGAAGCTCAGGAAGGCCGTGTCCCAGGTATTGATGGCCTCCAGTTTGCCCTCGTTCTGGGAAACGGCGGCGATGGCCTTACGGGTGGACTCCGTGAAGTCGGTGTTGCCGAAGAAGGTATCCCAGTGTTTCTCTACGAACTCCCGGGGTTCGAGTTCCCCAAAGTGGAAATAGCCGCCCAGGTGCCAGAAGCCTTTGAAGCTAACCTCTCTGTCGGCCGACCGCACCTTGTAGCTCGTCACTCTATTCCCCTGGC
Organism: uncultured Phaeodactylibacter sp.; assembly: GCA_964454855.1. Classification (GTDB taxonomy): domain Bacteria; phylum Bacteroidota; class Bacteroidia; order Chitinophagales; family Saprospiraceae; genus CAYVVK01. The sequence continues at coordinate 674 of CAYVVK010000103.1, forward strand.
TGTCAGTATGTTCCCGGCCGGTGATGTCCAGGCCCTGCTCTACCGGTTCGAAGAGCAGGAGCAGGGAGAGTTTGCTGCCGTAGTGTTTGGCGCATTCGTCGAACAGGCGGCGGGCGATGGGTTCCGTCAGCTTTTTTTCTGCAAAGCTCAGGCCGTGTTTTTCACAGAAAGCCCGCAGCGCATCAGCCTCGGAATCTCCGCTGAAGCCCAGCATGATCAGCAGGGGCGTTAAAGTACGCCCCGCTTCGCCCCGGAGGGGAAATGCATTTTCAAAAGTTTTGTGGTGCAGGGCCTTGCGCAGCTTCTCCAGCACCGGCAGCAGCAGGAAGCGCTGCAGGATCTGCTGGCCCACCTTCGGCGAGACCTTGTCGCCTTCGGCCTCCAGCTCATTTTTTTCGGCGAAAGCCCCGACGGCAGCCGTAGTGGCAGAACCATAGTCCCCATCGGCGCCGAAGTCTTTCCAGCGCAGTTCTTCCCCGAAGCCCATCTGGAAGAGCATATACTGCAGGGTTTCTACGGGCTTG
>CAYVVK010000103.1:1207-13335 GCA_964454855.1 uncultured Phaeodactylibacter sp.
GTGGAGTTGTGATTCGGTAGTGTTGGCTTCAATGAGCAGTGAAAATTGGTCTTGGAGTGCCATAGGGTTCAGTTGGTTTTCTGGCTTTAATTTAGTGAAAAATTATTACTGCTGCTAATTTCCTATCTTTCGGCTCAGCATCTCGAATGGCATGAAGAACCGCTACTCGCTTTTCGCCTGGATTTTTGCAGCAGCCTTTTTGCTGGCCGTTAATCTTTTCTACTACCCCAAATGGAAACTGCCCAATACGGAAGCGGCCATCAGTTGGGATGTATCCGGCTATTATTTTTACCTGCCCGCCGTTTTCATTTATAAGGATCTCAAACAGGTGGGCTTTCGCGAAGACATCCACAGGCAATACCAACCCGCGGGCAGCCCCTATCAGGCCTTCCAGCATGAAAGCGGCAATTTCGTAATGAAGTATTCGGCGGGCATGGCGGTGCAGTACCTGCCCTTTTTCCTCATCGCCCACGCCCTGGCGGAACCCCTCGGGTATCCCGCCGATGGCTTTTCCCGCCCTTATCAACTGGCCATCAGCCTGGGCAGCCTGTTGGTGGCTTTTCTTGGGCTGTGGTTCCTGCGGGGCAACCTGCTGCATTATTTTTCAGATAAGGCCATTGCCGGCACTCTCCTGATCCTGGTGTTCGCCACCAATTATTTGGACTATTCCGCCATCAACGGGGCGATGACGCACAATTACCTCTTCACCATTTACGCATTGCTCATTGCCCTTACCATAAAATTCTATCAAGGAGCCAAGCTGTTTCGTGCCCTGGGCATCGGCCTGCTGATCGGGCTGGCGGCGCTGACGCGGCCCACCGAGGTCATTGCTGTGCTTATTCCCTTACTCTGGGGCGTAGGGAGCCGGCAGCAGCTTAAAGAGCGCCTGTCCTTTTTCAGGCGCAACTGGCCGCTGTTGCTTGTCGCTGCCCTCGCCACCGCCGCAGTAGGAAGCATTCAGCTGCTCTACTGGAAGTATGTTTCCGGCGACTGGATCGTATACAGTTATCAGGATCAGGGCTTTAGCTGGCTGAACCCGCACCTGAAGAACGGCTTTTTCAGCTATCGCGCCGGCTGGCTGGTGTATACTCCGGTGATGGCCTTTGCGCCGATCGGGTTTGTCTCTTTGTACCGTCGGCAGCGGCCCTTGTTACCGGCTACTTTGCTTTTCAGCCTCTTGTTCCTCTACATCGCTTTTGCCTGGGACATCTGGTGGTACGGCGGCAGCCTGGGCCAACGCTCGATGGTGCAATGCTACGCCATCCTCGCTTTTCCGCTGGCCAGCTTCGTACAATGGGCGGGCCAGAGGCGCTGGCTGGCCTACGGCTTCGGGGCGCTTTGCCTGTTGTTCGCTTACTACAACCTCTGGCTTACCCATCAGGCGCACCGGGGCGGGCTTTTCGCTTCCGAGCAGATGACGGAGGCTTACTTCTGGCGCATCCTTTTCCGCTACGAAGTGCCCGAAGAAGTGAAAAAACTGCTGGACACGGACGAGATATTCGAAGGCGAGCGGCAGCAGGTGGAAACCCTTTACACCAGTGATTTTGAAGCGGATACCACGGAATACAACTGCCCTGTTCCTCCCATTGAGGGGCAAAACTCCCTCTGCCTGGATGCGGAGCGGCAATTCAGCCCTTCCTTTGAGGTGGCCTTATCTCCGCAGGAGGGAGGGTGGCTGCGTGCTGGGGCTACTTTCCGCTGCCAGTTCAAGGAATGGAACTACTGGCAAATGACGCAGTTTATAGTCCGTTTTATGAATGGCGAAGAGATCGTCAAGGAACGAGCCATTCGGGTGTACCGCTTCTTGGACAGTGGCGACACTGAGCATCTGCATATCGATACAGAACTGCCGGAAGGCCCCTTCGATAAGGCGGTCATTTTCTTCTGGAATGCCGACGGCGCCCAACCCATTGCCATCGATGAATTGGCAATAGAACAGTTTTCGGCATCCTGAGAGAAACTTTAATACCAAACCCGGCATTCCCCAATAGGAAATGCCGGGTTTGGTCGTTTGGGCGGTGGCTGTCCCTGCCCGCCGGGGCCTTTGGGGGTAGCAGAGCAAAACCAGCCGCCTGGCGAACTGTAGCCGCCGGGCGGCAGTCAACTCACTCCAGCTCCACCACCAGGTCGTTCTGCTCCACCAGTGTTTTTTCCGGCAGGTGGATCTTCTTTACCTTGCCCGCCCTAGGCGAGGTGATGGTGCTTTCCATTTTCATGGCCTCGATGGTAAAGAGAGGCGTATGGGCGGCCACTTCCTCGCCTTCTTCCACCAGGATCTTGGAAAGGTTGCCCTGCAGCGGGGCACCGACTTCGTTCTCGGCCGATACTTTCTTGTGCACTACCACATCCGTTTGCACGTTCTTGTCGCGTACGGGAACGGAGCGGGTCTGCCCGTTGAGCTGGAAGAACACCAGGCGGACGCCCTGCGCATCCGGCTCGGTCATGTTGAGGTACTTGATGAGCAGGCTCTTGCCCGGCCCCAGGGTAACCATGATCTCTTCATTGGGCTCCAGGCCGAAGAAGAATGCGGGAGTAGGCAGCGCCCGGATCAGCCCGTACTGCTCGTAGCTTTCGCGGTAATCTCGATATACCTTGGGATAGAGTTTATAGGAAAGGAAGTTGCGAATATCGAGGTGGCCGCCAAATTCTTTCTGAAACTCGGCGTATTCCTTTTCGAAATCAATAGGCTCAAGGCGGGCATTGGGGCGTTCGGTGTACGGCTTTTCTCCTTTGAGCACCATTTTCTGGATCTCTTTGGGGAAGCCTCCTTCTACCTGCCCGAGATCGCCGCGCATGAGCGCCTTGACACTATCGGGAAAGGCAAGGGAATGGCCCCTTTTGAGGATGTCCTCTTTGGTTAGGTTATTGGAAGTCATGAACATGGCCATGTCGCCCACTACCTTAGAGGAAGGCGTCACCTTGACGATGTCGCCAAAAAGCTCATTGGCCACCTGATAGTTCTTTTTGATGGTTTCAAACTTGTCTTCCAGCCCCAGCGAGCGGGCCTGCGGGCGCAGGTTGGAATACTGGCCACCGGGGATCTCGTGGCTGTATACTTCGGCGGTGCCGGCGCGCAGTTCCGTTTCGAACGGATAGTAATAGCGCCTGACGTCTTCCCAGTAGTCGGAGAACTGGTTCAGGGAGTCGAGGTCAACCGGGTGTTCCCGCTTGTGTTGTTTCATCATGGCCACCACACTGTTGAAGTTGGGCTGGGAAGTCAGGCCGGACATGGAACTGATGGCCACATCCACCACATCCACCCCCGCTTCGATGGCCTTTACATAGGTGGCGGCCTGAATGGAAGAAGTATCGTGCGTATGCAGGTGGATGGGCGTTTGCACGGTATTCTTCAGTTCCGAGATCAGCATCTCCGCCGCCATGGGCTTCAACAGGCCCGCCATATCCTTAATGGCAATGATGTGCGCGCCTTCGTCTTCCAGCCGTTTGGCCAGGTCCAGGTAGTACTGCAGGTTGTACTTTGGATGGGAAGGGTTGGTGATGTCTCCCGTGTAGCAGATACAGGCTTCCGCCACGCTGTTGGTGCGTTCCCGCACGGTGCGGATACTCACCTTCATGGCCTCGGCCCAGTTGAGGGAGTCGAAGATGCGGAAGATGTCGATGCCGGCCTCGGCGGCCTCTTCGATGAACCTGATGATGAGGTTGTCCGGATAGGCGGTATAGCCCACGGCATTGGAGCCGCGCAGCAGCATCTGGAAGCAGATGTTGGGGATGGCCTTGCGAAGGAATTCCAGGCGCTTCCAGGGGCACTCATTGAGGAAGCGCAGCGCCACATCGAAGGTAGCCCCGCCCCAGACTTCCATGGAGAATACATCCGTAGCATGGTGCTGGGCGAAGCTGCGCGCCACTTTCATCATGTCGTAGGTGCGCATGCGGGTAGCCAGCAGGGACTGATGGGCGTCGCGGAAGGTGGTGTCGGTATACTGAATAGGTTCGTATTCCTTGAGCCACCGGGCGAAGCCTTCCGGCCCCAGTTGCTGTAGCTTCTGGCGTGTGCCGTTGGGGACTGCCCCGTGCGGGTCAAAATCCGGGACGACCGGCTGCAGGAACTCTATATCGGGATCGTAGTGTTTGACGTCCGGGTTATCGTTGACGATCACTTCCGCCAGGTAGCGCAGCATCTTGGTGCCGCGGTCGCGCCAGTTGGGGGGCTCCACCAGTTCGGGCGTATCCTGAATGAAGTTGACGGTGGCTTTCCCCTTTTGGAAAGTTTCGTTTTGCAGCAGGTTCAGCAGGAAGCCGATGTTGGTCTTCACGCCGCGGATGCGGAATTCGCGCAGGGCGCGGTGCATGCGTTGCGAAGCCCCCTTGGTGGTGCGGCCCCAGGCGGTCACTTTCACCAGCAGGCTGTCGAAATAGGGCGATATCTTGGCGCCGGGGAAAGCACTGCCCGCATCGAGGCGGATGCCCATGCCCGCTGCCGAACGGTAGGCAATGAGGGTGCCGTAATCTGGTTTGAAGCCATTGCTGGGCTCTTCGGTGGTGACCCGGCACTGGATGGCCACCCCGCTGACTTTGATGTCTTCCTGGCTCCTGATGAAAATGGTCTTATGGCTGAGCTCATGGCCCATGCCGATAAGGATTTGAGAGCGGACGATGTCTACCCCCGTGATCTCTTCGGTAACGGTATGCTCGACCTGTATACGGGGGTTGACCTCTATAAAGTAGATATTCTCCTCTTTGTCGACCAGGAATTCCACGGTTCCCGCATTGTTGTAATTCACCTCTCTGGCCAGGCGAAGGGCATATTCGTAGAGCTTGTCTCTGGTCTTTTGTTTGAGGGTAACGGCAGGGGCGACTTCCACCACCTTTTGGAAGCGTCGCTGTACCGAGCAGTCGCGCTCAAAAAGGTGCACAATATTACCGTGCTTGTCACCCAGGATCTGCACCTCGATGTGCTTGGGGTTGTCGATAAACTTCTCCAGGAAGACGGTATCATCTCCGAAAGCGGCCCGGGCCTCGCTGCGGGCTTCCCGATACTCTTTTCGGAGCTGCTCCATATTGCGTACTACCCGCATGCCGCGCCCGCCGCCGCCGGCTGCTGCCTTTATCATAATGGGGAAGCCGATGCGCTCAGCTTCCATTACTGCCACATCCACGTTGAGGAGCGGCTTCTGGCTGTCTTCGATCAGAGGCACGCCCACCCGCCGGGCAAGTTTCTTGGCGGCGACCTTGTCGCCCAGTTGCTGCATCACTTCCGGGGCCGGGCCGATGAACTCGATGTTTTCCTCGCGGCAACGCCGGGCGAACTGCACATTCTCTGAGAGGAAACCATAGCCGGGGTGAATGGCGTCCACCTTGTTTTCTTTGGCCACCCGGATGATCTCTTCAATGTCCAGATAGGGAGTGAGCGGTTCTTCGTCCAGGCCGATCTGATAGGCCTCGTCTGCCTTGTAGCGGTGCAGAGAGTAGCGGTCTTCCCAGGTGTACATGGCGACGGTGCGCAGGTTGAGCTCGGAAGCGGCCCTCAGCACACGGATGGCGATCTCGCCGCGGTTGGCCACCAGTAATCTCTTGAATCTCTTCTTTTTAGGCTTCATTCACTTTGCATTGATGGATGCCGGCACGAAGGGCCAGCATGGGTAAAGAATATATTGGCGGGCTTGGTTAGAGCGGTTGAATCGGGTGCAAAAGATAGGCAATGATTTGGAAAGATAGAAAAGGACGAAGAAGATTTAATCGAACAAATACTCTATATCCCGCTTGCTGAAGCTGGCTTTCTGCACCTCTCCGATGATGTCCTCGGCCAGCTTCGCCTTTTGCTCCTGCAGCCGGAGTATCTTCTCCTCGATGCTGTCTTTGGTGATGAACTTGATGGCGATCACGTGCTTGTCCTGCCCGATGCGGTGGGCGCGGGCGATGGCCTGCTGCTCGGTGGTGGGGTTCCACCAGGGGTCGAGGATGAAGACGTAGTCGGCCGCCGTGAGGTTCAGGCCGGTGCCGCCGGATTTTATGGAGATGAGGAAGGGCTGGACGGCCTGATCCTCCTGGAAGGCCCGAATGGCCGCTTCCCGTTGCCGGCTGTTCTGGCTGCCCGTCAGCCAGGCATAAGGCAGCTGATGGCTCTCGAACTCCTGGCGGTAGAGTTCCAGGTGCTGTACGAAGGAGCTGAAAATAAGGGCCTTGTGGCCGCCCCTGCGCACTACCTCCCAGTGTTCCATCACATCGTTGAACTTACCACTTTCCTTCTCGTACTTGTCCACGGCCAGCCTGGGGTGGTTGGCCAGCTGCCGGAGTTTGGTCAGCGACTGCAGTACCTGGAAGCGAAACTGAGGGTTGTCCCCCTGGTAGTTTTCCAGCAGGAAGTTGCGGGCGGCCGATTTTTCCCTTTCGTAAAGGCGCTTCTGTTCGGCAGCCATCTCGGAGTAGAACACCTGCACGCTCAGCGGGGGCAGGTCTTTGGCGACCTCTTCCTTAGTGCGGCGCAGCAGGTAGGGCTGCACCAGTTTGCGCAGCTGGTTCTTCTTATCCTCGGCCTGCTGCTTTTCGATGGGGGTAATGAATTCCTTTTTAAAAAAATTATAGCTGCCCAGCAGGTTGGGGTTGATGAACTGCATCTGCGCCCAGAGGTCCGACAGGGAGTTCTCGATGGGCGTACCGCTGAGGGAGATCTTGTGCCGGCCCTCCAGCTGGTTGATGGCCCGGAACACCTTGCTGTCCTTGTTCTTGATCTGCTGGCTTTCGTCGAGCACGATGTATTCGTACTCCAGTTGCCGCAGCACATCCACATCCCTTAGTGCAGTCTGGTAGGTGGTCAGTATGATGTCGAAACGCTGCAGCAGGCGCAGGTCTTTATAGCGTTTGGGCCCGGTGTGGCGGTATACCTGCAGGCTGGGCGCGAATTTCTGGATCTCCGCTTCCCAGTTGAACACCAGAGAGGCCGGCAGGATGATGAGGGCGTGCAGGGGTTTCAGGAATCCGGCATCCGGAGCCGGTTCGAACAGGCCCAGCTGCGGTGCATTGCCGGGGGGAGAGACAGCTTTTTCCTCCTTGCGCTTTTCTTTGGCGTACAGCAGGGCCGTTATCGTTTGCAGGGTTTTGCCCAGGCCCATATCATCGGCCAGGCAGGCGCCGAGCTGGTTCTCGTAGAGTTGGACGAGCCATTTCACCCCTTCCAGCTGGTAGGGGCGCAGGCTGGCTTTCAGCAGGGGAGAGGGCTCGAAATCGCGGAGCAGTTCGCTTTCCTCCACCATGTCTTCCGCTTCGCCCAGGCCGAGCTCCGCCAGCAAGGTGAACTGGCTTTTGGCGAGGCGTAGTTGTTGTTGGTTTTTCTTGCCGAACTGAAAAAGGCTTTTATAACGCGCCATCCATTCCTGAGGAATGACGAAAAAGACGCCATTGGGCAGGGGGAACAGCCGCTCGCCCTCCCGGATGTATTTGGCCAGGCTGAGGAAGGGAAAAGTAAACTCTCCTACGCGGACCTGCCCGTAGATGTCGAACCAGTCGTTGCGCTGTTCGGTTTGCAGCTCTACCTGGCCCTGATGGAGGTATAGTGCTTGTCCATTGTATGTGGGCTCCGTAACTGTAAAGCCGGCGCTCAGTAGGGCTTCCCGGTTTTCACCTATCCACTCGAGCAGGTAAAAAGGATCCTCGGGTTTGTCCTTGAGTTCGAAATAGCTGCCTGCCGTATTTTCCAGGCCGAAGGCCTTCAGTTTACCAATATATTCTTTTTCCTGCCCGAAATCCCGGATGGCCTGCAGGATGCGGATCTCCTCGCCATCGTCGAACTGCAGGCTGGCCCGTTTTTCCTTCTTATCGCTCCAGTTGAAAGAGGCGCTGCCGTAGGCCATCTGAACGGAGAGCACCCAGTGGTTGCCAAACAAATCCTGTACCGGCTCCAGGCGGCAGGCCTGCAGTTCGCCGTGTTGTACCACCTCAAAGCCTTCGGCATGGATGTCGGTGCGGGCGGCCACTTTCAGGATGAATTTCTGGAAGTAGGTTTTTACGGATTTTTGGGGGATAATGAGCTCTTCCTTCTTCCGGAAAGGCTTAGTCATATTGCCGTTGATCTCCGGCACCCGGTAGAGCTTATAGTCCACGAACAGCCAGGCCGGGTGGTTGGTAATGGGCGCCACATCGCGGCTGTGGATGGGCCAGGGGCCGTTTTCATCCGCCAGTTTCAGCTGGTAGCGCACGCCGGAATCCTGCCGGCTGAAGAAGAGCAGCGGCTCCAGCTCCTGGCCGGTGGTTTCCAGCAGGAAATCCTTGACGAGTACTTTGCGGTCTACTTCCCAGGTGAGAGGCAGGTGATGGCGGGTGGCCAGGCCGAGCAACTCATCCATCAACCGATGGGCATAGCTGGCCACTGCCCGGGCGATGTCTTTATCCGCCAGGAGCTTGTCCAGCGGTTTCGGCCGCTTTTTGTTGGGGTTGAAACGCTCTTCCAGCGCTTTGGGCTGTAGCTTGTCGACGATCTGGAAGAGGCGTTCCTGTACCGGGCCGATGGGCATGCCTAATGCCCGGGCGGTTTCCGGCAATGCCTTTTGCTTGATGTGCGTCAGCTCTCCGTCCCGCCCTTTGGCCACAATATAACCCATGGGAAGATAAAGGCCCTCCGCGGCGGGATAGAGGTCGTATACGATCTCGAGTTCGGCCTGCTTCTGTTGTTCGTTGAAGAGCTGCATGGATAGAGAGTTGGATGGTTCGGTTTCAAGCTTCGAAGTACCGGGACGCAAACATAATAAAAAAGCCGTAACTATTTCTGTGTTGTGGTATTGCGGTTGGCTGGCGGCATACTTTCAAAAGGCCCGTATAAATTCCGCAGGCTCCCTTGGCTGCACTATGGAAAAACCATAAAACCACCACACCTTAAATAGTGGCAAAACGCCTTTTTTCTTCAGCGGGCCGTTTTGCCATCCTGCATGGCGGCAATTACATCCAAAATCTTACCTTTGCGGGCATTGTAAGCCAATAAATCGTGAGTATCAGTAAGCAGCCTTCTATCCAGCCTTTTGTATCCCGCCTTCCCGAAGGGCCCATTGCCGTCCTCATTCTGATGGCAGGCCTTCTGGCCCTGCTTTTTCCCGATTTTTTCCAGGCTCCCAACAGCAGGGTCATAGAACCCTACGGCGATGGGTACAAGGTGTACGCCGTGATGGAGTACCACGCCCGCCACGATAGCAGCTACACCTGTTTTGAGGGCATGAACTACCCCTACGGCGAGCATGTCATTCCCGCCGACGCGATGCCCCTGCTTTCCAATACCATCAAATTTATCAGTGAACAGCTGGTAGACATCACCGCCTATACCCGGGGCATACTTCACATTTCTCTGCTGTTGTCTCTGCTGCTGGCGGCTTTGTTCCTGTATCTGATCCTGGAACGCCTGGGCAGCAACAGCTGGTGGGCAGTCGCTGTGGCGATCGGCCTTACCTTTCTCTCTCCACAGCTACACCGCATGACGTCACACTATGGCCTCTCTTACGTGGCCGCTTTCCCCATTCTGCTCTACCTGCTGCTGCGGCTGGAAGAAAGCCACAGCTGGCGGATGAGCGCCTGGATAGCCGTGGCCGTGACGGCCTTCTCGCTGCTGCACTTCTACTATTTTGCCATCTTCGCCTTTTTCCTGTCTTTCTACTTCCTGGTGGGCTTTCTGCGCCGGCCCAGCCTGCAGCGCCTTCTCCGCTATGCTTTTCACTACAGCATTCAGTTGTTGATCCCTTTGCTGTTCTTTTATTTCTGGATGTATCACGGAGATGCGGGCAGCGGCCGCACCGACAAGCCCTGGGGGTTCTTTGTATTTCACTCCATCTGGGAGGGGGTGTTCACCTCTCTTTTTCAACCCCATTTCCAATGGGTGGATGAGCACCTCATCAAGATCGAGGAAGTGGAGTTTGAAGGCATGGCCTACGTGGGCCTGGTGAGTACCATTGGCACCTTAGTGCTGTTGGGGCGTTGGGTGGCCGGTGGCTTTCGGCGGCCTATTGTGCGGGCCGGCGGGCAGGGAGACAATTTCCTGAATAAGATCTTCTGGGCCTCCGTCGTGTTATTGCTGTTCTCCTTTGGTTATCCTTTTACCATTCCCGGCCTTGAGGGCCTGCTGGATTACACAGGGCCGATACGGCAGTTTCGCTCCGTAGGCCGTTTCAACTGGGCTTTTTACTATGTCATCAACCTCATTGTATTTCTGGAGCTCTGGGAGTGGGCCCAAAAAGAGAAATGGCGCCTGGCAGTGGGCGTGCTGGCTGTTTTGCTCCTGTATTTTGAGGCCTATCAGTTTGTATCTGCCAAAGATTTTCGGCTGGACGAGGTAAAGGAACTGGAGGAAGGCCAGAAGTACACGGACATCCCCGGCATCAATTACGAAGAATTCCAGGCCATTCTCACGGTGCCTTATTTCAATGTCGGTTCGGATAACATCTGGTTTCACGGCGAAGGGGAGATCCTGCCGCGGGCGCTGACGCTTTCGGTACAGACGGGGCTGCCCACCACCAGCGCCATGCTTACGCGAACGCCACTCTGGCAGACCCTGAAGCAGGTGCAACTCGTTCTGGAGCCTTACCGGCCACCGCTCCTCCTGGAGGATTTCCCCAATGATAAACCGCTCTTGCTCATGGCAGCCCACTATCAGTTCGGGCAGCAGAAAGAAAAGTACCAACACCTGATGGACGGCAGCCAACTCCTGTACGAGAATGAATCCTACAGCCTGTACCGGCTGCCTTTGCGCAATTTCCGGGAGCGCATCGAGGCCCGCAAAAGGCGCATAGCGCTTACCCTGGATGCCGATTCCCTGGCGCTGAACGCCTACGGGCCTTTCCTCAGCCGCGAGGGACGGCAGAATTTTTACTACAATGCCTACGACAGCCTGTCTTCCGATAAGGCCTACCGGGGCTCCGGCGGGTTGCAGGGAAAAGGGAACGCGGAGAATGTGTTGTTCGACGGGGCTATACCCGGCCAGAGTGCCGGAGGCTGGTATACTTTTTCCGCCTGGATGTATCTGGGAGACGACCTGCGGCCCCGCTCTGACGTTCACATCACGGAATACCGGCGGGAAGAGGGCGGTGAAGTGCAGCGGCAAGGTTTCTTTGCCTATTCCCACATCCGGGTACTGGACAGCAACGGCTGGGGCCTGCTGGAGTTCCGGTTTATCCCTCAGCTGGCGGATTCCCGTATCGTTTTCAGCATCCGCAATGCGGAGATAGGAGAGGGCCCCCTCTACTTTGATGAACTGCTCATCCGGCAGGAGGTTTCTGAGATATATCGCCGGGGCGAGGATTACCTGTGGAAAAACAACCGCTGGTTCCCCTTTTAGGCCAGCGCTTCTTATTTTTGGCAAAATTCCGATGGAGAATGGACCTTTTGATTAAAGATGCACGGATCATAGATGCCGGAGGGCCGCGGGAAGGCAAGCGACAGAGCCTGCTCATCCGCGATGGCCTGATCGAAAAGATAGCGCCTTCCCTGAAAGCGGAAGGCGTGCCGGTACTGGAGGGAGAACAACTTGCCGTTTCTCCGGGCTGGATAGATTTCAGCGTACAGGTGGGCGACCCCGGCTTTGAGCATCGGGAAAGCCTGCAGTCAGCTGCTTTGGCGGCGGCAGCAGGAGGCTTCACCGGTATTCTCTGCCAGCCCAATACCGAGCCTGCCATTCATTCCAAATCGGAAGTGCGCTACATTATAAACAACAGCAAAGGGCAGGCCGTGCGCCTGCTGCCCACCGGGGCCGTCTCGCGCGATTGCGCCGGCAAGGATATCACGGAGATGATGGATATGAACGCCGCCGGCGCCCTGGCTTTTTCCGACGGCAGAAAACCCATACAGGACAGTGGCCTGATGCTGCGCGCCCTGCAATATGTGAAAGCCTTCGGCGGCCTGGTCATCAATCAGCCGCTGGACCGGGGGATCGCCGGGGGCGGGCAGATGCACGAGGGAGAGACTTCAACCGCTCTGGGCCTGAAGGGTATTCCCGCCATGGCGGAAGAGCTGATGGTGCAAAGAGACCTCCACCTGCTGGAATATGCCGAAAGCCGCCTCCACCTCTCGCTGCTGTCTACGGCGGGGGCCGTCGAAATGGTGCGCGCCGCCAAAAAGAAGGGGCTGCAGGTGACGGCCTCCGTGTCCGCCATGAACCTGGCCTATGACGATAGGGCCCTGGCTTCCTTCGACCCGAA
>CAYVVK010000104.1:0-13269 GCA_964454855.1 uncultured Phaeodactylibacter sp.
TTGCTGGAGATCTATCGGCCTTTCATCCGGGCGGAGCCGCAAGCCGTAGAACCGGAAAAAAAAATTAAACCGGAGGACCTTGGCATTTTCAACTTCTGATGCTTTCGCATGCGATGGCGGGCCGCCGCCGCTGCGCCTCCCCGGAGTATTTTGACGCGGTAGGGGGCGGTTTGAAAAAAAAGACGGACCTTCGGGAATAATTACAAAATTAACTTCTCACTTATTATGACGACTAGAAGAAAGTTCATCGCCAAATCATTTCTGGGCGCCTTTGGCCTGTATACAGGCGCCTCTGTGCAGGCCGGGGCCTTAGGCCGGCCGGGCACAGGAAAAGGCAAGCCCACGGTTTTGTCGACCTGGAATAATCTCGAAGCCAACAAAACGGCCTGGGCGGCCATCGAAGCCGGAAAGAGCGCCCTGGATGCCGTAGAGGCGGGAGTACGCGTCGTAGAGGCCGACCCCAATGACATGTCGGTGGGATACGGAGGCCGGCCCGACCGGGAGGGAAATGTGACCCTGGATGCCTGCATCATGGATGAAAAGGGCAACTGCGGCTCGGTATGTTACCTGCAACACATCATGCACCCCATTTCGGTAGCTCGCCTGGTGATGGAGAAAACCCCGCATGTGATGCTTGCCGGAAAGGGCGCCCTGCAATTTGCCCTCGCCAACGGCTTCCAACGCCAGAACCTGCTCACCCCAAAGGCCAGGGAAGCCTGGGAGGAATGGAAAAAAACGTCCGACTATAAGCCCGTTATCAATATCGAAAACCACGATACCATCGGCATGCTCGCCATCGACCAGGCCGGCAGGCTCTCCGGCGCCTGTACGACCAGCGGCGCTGCTTTTAAACTGCCGGGCAGGGTAGGGGATTCTCCGATCATAGGCGCCGGCCTGTACGTCGATAATGAAGTGGGTGGAGCCGTGGCCACCGGGCTGGGCGAGGCGGTCATTAAAACCGTAGGGTCTTTCCTGGTTGTAGAACTGATGCGGCAGGGAAAAAGCCCTATGGAGGCCTGTAAGGAAGCCGTGCGGCGCATCGCCGAAAAGCAGCCGGGCCACAAGAGTTTCCAGGTGGGCTTTCTGGCCCTCAGCCGCCAGGGAGAAGCCGGAGCCTATGGCATTCAGCCCGGCTTTACCTATTCCTTACATCAGGAAGGGGAAAACCGGAAGTTTACTGCCGAAGCAATGCTGAAATCCTCCGAGTAGGCCGGGCTGAGCCTTCCGCCGAAAAAATTTAACACTTTCAAAGCGGCTTTCCTCTCTTTTGGGGCAACAGCCAATGTTTTGAGGTAATAATTTGATAAAGATTTATTTATATTTGTGTTTTATTTTTAATGTATAGTGAGTGCCTCCTTTTTTTTATCTTTTTAACTTTTGGAATTTCAAAATTTATCATACATAATATACCCTATTCTGAATCCAAACTCCTAAATTTGGATTCGCTTTGAGGGGCCCTGCCTTTGAAAAATTCGCAAAGACAGGCCTCCATCCTTTGAGAGGTGGACATACCATTGCAAATTCTTCTACCCGCTAAAATGGGATGGTTTCTTGGAATGGTGCACCGCATGACAGATTCGATTTTTTTTAATAAGTTTAATTTCTATAATAAAGCCGGAATAGTATTTCCTGGAAATTAAATTTTACTAACTTTGCCCATCTCAAAAACTCATCCCATGACTCGATTCTACTTGCTCCCGTTTTTGATCCTGGCGTCCTTCTTTGTGGAGGCGCAACAACTCACCCTGTTTACTCAATACCGTGAAAATATAGGCATCATCAATCCCGCTGCTGTAGAAAGCGACTGGATGGCCTTCGGGCAGAACATCACCATTGGCGCCAATTACCGCGCCCAATGGGCGGGCTTGCAGAATGCCCCCCGCACCCAGACGCTGCGTGGCTCATACCTCTACGCCGACGGCGCCGGGGTGTCTTTCATGGGCGGCGGTTTCCTGATGAACGATCAGACGGGCCCTACCGGTTTCACCGGCGTTTACGGGCGCGTGGCGGGGATCATCACCTCCGACCCGGCCGTAGGCGGGCTTTCGGTAGGCCTGAGCGCCGGTGCGGTCAATTTCCGCGTGCGCTCTTCGGAGATCCGCCTGCGTGACCAGGGGGATGTGATCGGCTCTACCGACCAGTCCCAGTTCTTCCCCGACGTCGGGGTGGGCCTGTTCTTCTACCACCTGCTTGGCCGGGACGACAGCTACATCTACGCCGGCCTTTCAGTACCTCAGGTCATCGGGCTGGACCTCACCTTCCAGAATGATGCCGGCGAATATGTCACCCAGCGGGTACAGCACTTCTACGGCATGCTGGGTTTCTATAAATTCTTCGACAACGACAGCTTTCTGGAACCCTCCGTCTGGGTCAAGTACGCCCAGGGTGCTCCTGTCAATGTCGATTTTAACCTTCGCTATTATCTGCCTGCCAACTTCTGGGTAGGCGCCGGTGCGGCCACTTCCGGGACCGTGCATCTCGAAACGGGCGTTCTGTTGGGAGATACGGTGGGTTTTGAAGAATCCTTCAAGATAGGGTATGGCTTCGGTTATTCCTTCAGCTCTTTTGGCCCCACCGCCGGGACGACCCACGAGATCAACCTGGCGTACTCCCTGTTTAGATAATGCATGGCCTTCCATCCATTGAAAGCACAAAGATGGTTTGGCAATCACATATAGATTTCTCATTAGTCGTTCCATGCCGGAATAAGACAGACCTAAAAAGGCTATTTTCCCATGAAAAATCTGATTATACCTCCCAAATTTATGAAAAAGACAGGCTTGCTGTTGTTCTTCGGAATGCTGGCACTCATGCCTCTGGCTGCTCAGAACGTGGCCTATACCATGTTTATCGAGCCGCCGGCCGAAACCCCCTGTACCGATGATGAATTCTGCATCGACGTTACCGTAAAAGACTTTTCCAATATTGCCAGTACCGATTTCGATATCCTCTGGGATGCGGAAGTGCTCGAACTGACCGGTGTCACCGGCCTGGGAGCCATTACCGGCCTTACGGAAGGCAACTTCGACCTTTCCGGAGCGGATACCGGGGTGGTGGAAGTCATCTGGGAGATCGCCGATTGCAGTACCATCACCGCAGGGGAGGGCATTACCCTCGATGACGAGAACGGCACCAACCGGCCCGTGGTCTTCCAACTCTGTTTCCGGGCGCTGGCCAATTACGGTGGAGCCACCGAAATCACGATCGGCCCCGACCGCTATACCACAAAGGACAATAGTGGCTGCGTCAACATTCCGACCAGCGTGGTGCCTTCCATCGTGTCCACCTGTGTCCGCCCCTTCGTGATCGATATTTCCAACGAGCAGAGCAATGAGGGCGAGCTGGTGTGTATGGATTTTAAGGTTAGCGGCTTCGATGACCTTACTGGCTTCCAGTTTCCCATCGTCTGGGATTCTACGCTGGCCGTGTTCGAAAACATCCTCATTCCCGGCAACCTCAATAACCTGGGACAGGGAAGCTTCGGCGTTCCCGGCCAGGCTGCCGGCGTTCCTCAGGGTGTGGTCACGGTATCCTGGAATGCCCCGACCCCCGATTCGGGAGTGAGCGTGGAAGATTCCACGCTGATCTTCCAGCTTTGCCTGCGGCTTAAAGAGGGCTCCTGCAACCGGGAATTTGAAGTCTCCATCGCCGATGTACAGCCCGGGCAGCCTTTCTTCAGGCCTCAGGCCTCGAATAACTTCGAGAATGGCTTCAGCGGCATTGCCGTAGGTAACAACCCGGGAACGGTAACGGTAGGCCCCTGTAACCCCACCGGCCTGCAACTGACGGCCAACTGCGGGCCGTCAGCGGAGCTCAATGACCAGCTGTGTGTGCAGGTGCTGGCGGGAGAGAACTTCCAGGACGTTACCGACCTGGCCTTCCTTATGGAGTGGAACCCCAGCATCCTTTCCTATTCCGACGTGCAGGGATTTACACTTCCCGGCCTGGCCGTCGGCGATTTTAATGCCGCGAATGCCTCCAACGGCATCCTGGGCTTTGCCTGGGATGGAAATGCCGTGGACAAAGCCCCGGGAGACGTGCTCTTCGAAGTCTGTTTTGATGTCACCGGCCTGGGAGGAAACAGCCCATTCCGCTTCATCAATAACGAGAATGACCTCGCCCGGATCAATAATGGAAGTAATATCGGCATCAACCCCACAAACTGTGAGGTGGAGGTCAGCCAGCCCGATGGCGTGGTCATCGACATTTCCGATGACATCGAAGGCCGCCTGGGAGATACGCTCTGTTTCGATTTCAACGTCTCCAATTTTGTTGACGTGGATACCATGCAGTTTTCGCTGGCCTTCGAGCCGGCCAAGCTGAAGTTCCTCCTTCCCGGAGGTATTCAGAACCTCAGCCTGCCCGGCGCCACCAACGGCAATTTCGGCCTGCTGGGCGTTTCCGGCGGCCAGGTCACCTTTAGCTGGTCTGCCGCTACGCCGGTAACCCTGGCCGATGGCGAAACCATTTTCTCGCTCTGTTTTGAAATAGTCGGTGACCCCGGAGAATGCGACCAGCTGCAGATCGTCGACCTTCCCATCGTTCCAAAAGTAACCACAGTGGCCTCCGGAGGAGAGAATGTGGGCCTCACGGGTACGGGAGGCAATGCCTGCATCCTGAGCCCGGAAGGGTTCTACCTGGAGATCGGGAATGTACGCGGAGACATTCAGGATACCCTCTGTGTGCCGGTCAAGGTATCTGATTTTGATGGCATCCTGAGTGGCGACTTTACGCTTAACTGGAACCCCGGCGCCCTCGAACTGATCGACGTAAACGATCTGGGCCAACTTCCGGGCCTCGACATAGGCATCGGCGGCCAGCCGGTGGGTAATGCTTCTTTTAACTTTTCTTCGCCTACCGGTATCGGCCTCGCCGACAGTACTGTGGTGTTCGAGCTTTGTTTTGAATTGCTTGGGCCGCCGGATACCTGCTACGCCATCACGATAAGCGAAGACCCTATACCCGTGGTTTCCACCGTTAATGGAGAGGGTAGCCTGCTCAATCTCCCCGGAGAGGTGTGCATTAACGATAAGCTCTTCATAACCGAGGCCATTATCGTTCCCGAGAGCTGCCCCGGTGTGGGCGACGGCTCCGTACAGCTTTCCGTTTCGGGTGGTGAAGGGCAATACATCTACAGCTGGCAGACTCAGCCTCCTCAATTCTCTCCCGAAGCGCGCTTCCTCTCCGAAGGGCAGGTGGTGGTCACCATTCTCGACCAGTCATCCCCCCCGCTTCGCCTCACGGATACTTTCCAGATCGAAGCGCTGGGCGCCGATCTGTTTGTCAATGCCGGCCCGGACAAGGTGTCCAGTTGTAGCCAGCCCTGTACCTTTATCAGCCCGACGGCCAGCCAGGGAGAAGATATTACCTATAGCTGGGCGGCCTCGGCAGGAGGGCAGATCTGCAGCCCGCCCAACGACCGGGTGCTGTTGGGCCGCGGGCCTGGTACTTTCGTTCTGCGTGTGAGAGATGAAAACACCGGCTGTTCCGTCACGGATACGGTAAAGCTGCTGGAGCCCGTCCTCCCTGTAGCAGAAGCCGGGGAGGCGGAAGAACTGAGCTGTGCCGTCAATGAAGTACAATTGGACGGCTCGGCTTCCGAACAGGGTGATACCATTCGCTATACCTGGATCGCCCCCGATGGCACCACATTGGTTAGCGGCGGCGCTGCCGAGGCCATCACTACCATGGCGGCCGATTCGGGCATGTACACTTTGCAAGTGGAAATACTGACTACCGGCTGTAGCGCTACCGACTCTGTCCTGGTAGGGAGCAATACCATTCTCCCCCTTGTTTCCGCCGGGCCGGTTACCGATACTACCTTCCTGGGCTGCAATGACGTGGCCAACCTGGAGGGCTTCGTGGGGGATGACCCTGAAAACATAGAATTACAATGGACAGGCCAGAACGGAAACGTACTGGCGAACACCCTGAATTATACTACCGATCAGGCCGGAGTATACATACTGACTGCCACCAATATACTGAACGGTTGTTCCAACAGTGACAGCACAGTGGTGGCTCCCGATACTTCGGTGCCGGTAGTAGAGATCGTCGGTGATCCTTTTACTGACTTCACCTGTATTTCCGATGAGGTCAAGCTGCGGGCCATCGTCTCCAACGTCAACCCGGATGCCGTTACCTTTGAATGGGCCGCCTCCAACGGCGGCGTCATCGAGCCGGGAACGGAAAACAGCCTGTCCCCCACCATCACCGCACCAGGTACTTTCGACCTGCTCGTCATTAGTGAGGCCAACCAATGTGAAGCTTCTGCGAGCATTGAGGTAGGGGAAGACACCACTCCTCCGATGGTGGATGCCGGCGCCGGCGATACGCTGACCTGTAACCAGGAAACCGTGATGCTCAGCGCCAATGCTCCCGCCCCCGGGCAAACCCTCGAATACCTCTGGTCCAGCATTGACCTGGGAGAAGTAGTAGACACTACCCAAACCATAGAGGTGGGCCGGCAGGGCGCCTACCGCCTCCGCGTTACTGACGCCGCCACCGGCTGTGTGGCCTTCGATACGGTGATGGTTACTCTGGATACCATGCCGCCACCCTTCTCCGCCGGCTTCCCGCCCGCCATCAACTGCGCAGAAAACGCTATAGAAATACGTACGCTGGTGGAGGCGCCGGAAGGCAGCTACACTATTCAGTGGCAGGCCTTCGATGGCGGCAATATCGTGCAGGGGCAGAACGATACGGTACTGGTGGTCGATGCTGCCGGCACCTATGAACTGACCGTAACCAGCCTGGCTTCCGGCTGTTCAGGCACGCTCACCCGGACGGTGGAATCTGAACAGGAACCACCGGTAGCGACGATCGCCAACCCGATGATCATGCTCGACTGTTTCACCCCGCTTGACACGGTAGATGCTACCGCCTCTTCCCGCACGGATACCGCCAATACCATCACTTATCAGTGGAATGTGCTCGAAGGCGCTCAACCCATCGGGCCGCTCAACCGCAATACCCTACAGGTAGAGCGCGGTGGTGTCTATGAACTGGTGGTGATCAATGAAGGCTCTCAGTGCGCCGCCCGCGATACCGTGGTGGTTACCGAAGACAAGGAGGTGCCGCAGGTGGAGGCGGGAGAACCCTTCACGCTGGACTGTACCCAGAATGACGGTATGCTCGACGGTACCGGCTCTTCTACGGGCGACAACCTCTCTTATCTGTGGGCCACCGTTGAAGGAGATACCATTGCCCAGAGCCTCACGGCGCCCATACAATACCCCGGCGCCTACCGCCTGTTTGTATTCAACTCGAGAAACGGCTGCTCCGCTTCTGATGTGGTGCTGGTAGACGCCGACGGCGTACGCCCGCAGGTCATTTTCGGAGCACCTACCAATGTTGGGGTGCTGCCCTTTGATTGCAGCATGGATACTGTGGCAGTTTCCTATACCATCGCTCCCGATACCCTGAGCCTCAGCGATCTCGTCATAGAATGGCAGGGAGATATCCAGACTACGGAAGACCCGCTGTCGGTGAATGTGTATACCCCCGGTGTATTTACCATTACAGTGAGGGATACGAGCAATGGCTGTGTAGGAGAAAATGAACTGGTCGTGGAAGACGAACGCATCCTTCCGGATGTGGCCACTGCTTCAGACAGCAGCTTCCTGACCTGTGTGGTGGAAACGGTGACGCTGGATGGCAGCGGGTCCTCACAGGGCGATAATTTCACCTACGAATGGCTGGGTCCGGAAGGCAATACCATCAGCCAGTCTCTGCAGGTGGAAACCAGTGCCCCCGGCACCTATCAACTTATAGTCACGGATACAACCAACGGCTGTTCCGCCTCGAAGGAAGCCGCCGTCCTGGAAAATTTTGACCGGCCAGCGATCGATTTCGAAGAAGCGCAAACTTTCCAGTGCCGCGATAATATGCTGACCCTCAGCGCCGCTCCCTCCGGTGACCCTTCCACTTTCGAGAACCCGGTATGGGCCACGGTAGACGGCGGCAACATCAATGCGGTGGAAGGTACGCTCACGGCAGAGATAGATGCTCCCGGCACCTATCAGCTCACGCTGACCAGTGCCGTCACCGGCTGTGATTCGACGGCGGCCATCGAAGTGATGGCCGATACGGTAGCACCTACCATTACTCTTGCCGAACCTCCGCTCTTCGGCTGCCCCGGCCAGACGGTCAGCCTCGATGCCTCTCAGTCGGGAAGCAATGGAGACTTCGAGTCCATCAACTGGTCTGTGGTCAGCGGCGGCGGCGGCGTCAGCCCCATGACGGGCTCCCTGATGGTGGATGTCACCGATGCCGGTACTTATCAGCTGACGGTAGTCAGCGCCCGGAATGGATGTGAGGCCACCCGGGAAGTACAGGTGGAAATGGACCCCAATACGCCCATGGCCGTGGCCAGCGCGGATGGTAATATAATTGGTTGCGGAGAACTCATTACCCTCGATGCATCCCAGTCTTCTCAGGGCCCTCAGTTCACTTACACCTGGATCTCCGTATCCGGTGCTCCGGACCCGATCGATGGCCTGGCATCCTCTGTTTCTACGGCCGGCTCCTACCAGCTGATCGTGGCCAATACGGAAAGCAACTGTTCGGATACTTCCGCCGTACTGGAGATCATGCTGGACCCCAGCCTGGAACAGGCCACTGCCCGGGTGGATGAGACCATCTGCGGCGATGCCGGCCAGATCAGCGGTAACCTGCCGGCGGATGCCAGCGGGAAGTGGACTTCTCTGGGCAGCGCTACGGTGACGGATGAGGCAGCTCCAACTACGGAGGCCAGAGGCCTGCTGCAGGGAGAGAACCTGTTCGTCTGGTCCCTGTCTAAAGAGGGCTGCCCCAATTACAGCTCCGATACCCTGGCGGTGATCCCGGAAATGGCGCCCCTGGCCAATAACGATATGGCCATAGTGCCGGAAGGGGAGAACATGGTTACCCTCGAAGTAGCGGCCAACGACCTGCTGGATGGGGTGAGCGACTGGACGGTGCGCCTCTCGGCAGACCCGAAACTGGGTACGGTTACGGATGAAGGCGATGGCGCGTTGACCTATAATCTGGCCACCTCTCTGCTGTCTAAGGCAGAAGACGAGTTTAGCTACGAGATCTGCAATGCCCTTTGCCCTGAGCTCTGTGACGAAGCCTTCGTACAGATATCCATCGAACGGGACTCCGCCGTGGAGTTCGGAGGGCCGAATGCCATTACGCCCAACGGCGATGGCCTGAATGATGAGTTTATATTCGATGAGCTGCTCTTCAACCCGGAGCAGTATCCGGACAACGAACTGATCATTTTCAACCGCTGGGGCGATATAGTCTACACCGCCAAGCCTTACAACAACGACTGGCGGGGTACCAGCGATACCGGAGATGAACTGCCCGACGGCACATACTACTACGTGCTGCGGCTCAACATCGGTGAGGGCATCATCATCCGCGGTGATGTTACCCTGCTGAAAGCGAGGCAGTAACGAATAGGGCCAGAAAACGATAAAAAACGCTCCTTCCTGAATTTGGAAGGAGCGTTTTTTTTTGGCGGCTGCCAAAAAAGGTTAAATTTGTGAAATAAGCGCTCTTTTTCTGTGGAATGGAGCGTGCTACTATCTCCTTCTAATACAAACGCGGCAAACATAGGCTTGCCCGTTCCCTTCTGTCTTGCCCCCTGGCCCGGGGGCCGAAATAAATCAGGCCGGGCTCTTGATATGGCCCGGGTTGTTTCTTTTGCTGCTATCTAATAAAAATTTAGCTTTCATGAAGCGTATTATTTTGCTTTGTTTGCTCTTTCAGGCGGCAGTAGCTGCTGCCCAGGTAGAGGTGAGGTTGATCATCGAAAGCGGAACCTCCAGCTCCACCTGTAACGATTTATTCGGCGCCCCGGATTTTTTTTGGGAAGCTAATGTAGAGGGAGAAGGCTGGACCGCCTACCCTCAGTCCGGCAACTGTTATACGGCATTGCCCAATCAGCAATATACGGCGAGCTATACCTGCTTTGCCGATGTGCCGGCCAGCATAGAGGTGTGTTTCCGAGCTTATGAAAACGATGCCCCGGGCTTTGAAATTGGTATCAACTGCGATATTGACCGTACCTGCGAAGAAAGCATATGTCAGGACTTTACCCTGCCGGCGCCGGGTACATCCAGCAACCATAGCCTTGCGCTGCCCGCCGGGCTGAGTTCCTCCGGAGAGGTTTCCTTCCGGCTGGAAGTGTTGGGTAACGCTGGCGCCAATGACCTGCCCTGTGATGCCATAAGCCTGGGCGCGCTCACCCGCGAGGATACCCTCGGTGATTTTACACAAGGTATTTACGACAACCTCTGCGGCACCAATGCCAATGAGCCGAACCCAGCTACACAGGGCGGCTTCAGTAATGAGAATGGCGTATGGTTTCAGTTCACCACTCCGGCGGATGTCGGCTCTCTCCTGTTCGTCCGTGCGCTGAACGACCCGCAGGCCACCGGCGATGAGTTCGACATTCAGCTGGCCGTTTACAGCTCGGATGATAACAGTTGTTCCGGCAATCTGAACCTGGAAAGCTGGACGTCTCCGAACGACAGTTATGATGCTACCCTTCAATTCCGCTGCCCTCAGCCCAATACCACCTATTTTGTGCTGGTAGATGGTGCTTTTTCCGCCACCGGTTCGGAAGAGGGCCTATTCGGGCTGGATGTCATCAGCATCGATGTAGACGATGCCCCGGATGAACGCTGTGATGCGCTGATGCTGGGCGAAGTGCCCGAAGGCGGGTCCGTGGGCCTGGATGCGCCGGTAGCCAATTTCTGTGCGGCCAGCGTCAATGATCCCTTCAGCCCCGAATTTGTGGTGCAGTCTTCGGTATGGTTCCGCTTCATCGCACCCCCTTCCGGGCATGTGATCGTAGAGGCCACTTCCGACCGCACCGTCGATTCCATCGGCCTGCAGCTTTCGGCCTACCTGGCGCAGAATGACGATTGTACCCGCTTCTTCCTGCGTATCGCCAGTGCCTACACCTTTCAGGACCTGGATGAAACCATGGAGCTGACCTGCCTTTACCCCGGAAGGCCCTACTACATCCTGGTGGACGGCGACGGCACCCATAACCGGGGGATCTTTGATGTCAGAGTCACCGATGCCGGAGACATTACTCCCGTCACCCAGGTCGATACCACGATTTGTTCGGGAGAAAGTTTCAGCGTCGGCACTTCGGTATATACCGAGCCGGGTACTTATTCCGACACCCTGCAGGTTTTTCAGGGTTGTGACAGTATAGTCAATACCACACTTTCGGTGCTGGAGCCCATTGTGATCAGCCTCAACCAGTTGCAGCCCGCCATCGGCGAAGGGAACGCCAATGGGATTGCGGAAGTCACGCTCAGTGGTGGTACAGGCAACTACATGGTGGAATGGTGCGATGGCACGCAGGGCCTGTCCAGCAGCAGCCTGGTGGGCGGTGCGGAATGTTGCGTCATGGTAACCGACGATTTCGGTTGTATGGCTGATACCTGCTTCTTCGTGGAGTTTGTCACCGATATCATACCTTCCTATACCGGAGATACACTCGATTGCTTCGGAGACGACGATGGAGAAATCCTCTTTTCCGCCATTAACGGGCAGCCACCGTATACCTACAACTGGCAAAACGACAACAACTCCATCAATGGCTCGGGTATGATTAATGTGGAGGGCGAAGAAGTGACGCTTCCCGGCCTGCCTGCCGGCCAGTATTTTATCAGTATCATGGATGCCTTTTTTGATACTACTTTCACCGTGAATGTGCTTCAGCCGGAAAGGCTGGAGTTTGCCACTATGGATGCCCTTGACGCCAGTTGTTTTGGTGTTTGCGACGGCAATGCCATGGTAAGTGCTGCGGGTGGAGTAGGGGGCTATCAGTTTGCCTGGAGTAATGGGGCAAGCGGTGAAAATATCGAATCCCTCTGCGCCGGCCAGTACACCGTAAGCCTTACCGACGCCAATGGCTGTGAAGCTATCACCTCTCTGACGATCGGTCAGCCGGAAGAGTTCATTGTCACTGCCCGGGAAATTCAGCCGGTGTCCTGCTTTGAAGGAAGCGATGGTATCGCCGGAGTGGAGACGAATGGCAACCCCATTGCCTATGCCTGGAGCAACGGGGCTGCGACTCCCGTGATAGAGGGCCTAGCTGCCGGTACGTATACCGTAGAGGTTACCAATGCCGACGGTTGCCTGGCCTCGGGGGAGGTATCCATCACCCAGCCCTCCGGCCCGGTAGAGGTAGAGATCGTTCAGGAGCAGGCGGTGAGTTGTAAGGGGGATACTGATGCGGCCCTGCGGGCGGTGCCTTCCGGCCCCGGGCAATCCTTTGGCTTTGAATGGTTTTCCGGAGCCAGTGGGGAAGTGGCCAGCGGGTTGGGAGCCGGCGATTATTCGGTGAGGATAAGCAATGAAAAAGGATGCGAGGCCAACGCAGAATTTACCATCACCGAACCGGATGAGATACAGGCTCAGCTGTCGGCCACTAATGTGACCTGCATTAGCGGGGAGAACGGCGGCGCCGTTTCTGTAGATGCCGTTTCCGGAGGGACACCTCCGTATGAATTTTCCCTGGATGGCATCCTGTTCAGTGATGGCCGCAATTTTCCCAGCCTCTTCGCCGGCAGCTATACGGTAACGGTTAGGGATGCCGCAGGCTGTGAGGCCTCTTTCGATCAGGTGGTGGAAGGAGCGCCGGAACTGCAGGTGAACCTCGGAGAGGATCGCCTCATTCCATTGGGCGATTCCATCCGCCTTTCTGCCCAGGCCAACAGCCAGAATGTGGCCTTCACCTGGACGCTGCCAGATAGTACCGCCAAACTTACCAGTATGAACATCTGGGTGGCTCCGAAGATGACCAGCACTTACCTGGTGGAGGCCGTAGATACCGTCACCTTCTGCCGGGATGCCGATTTTGTCATTGTGGCGGTACAAACCAAGCGCCGGGGATATGTACCCCCGGCCTTCAGCCCCAATGAAGATGGCAATAACGACTTCTTTACGGTCTACGGAGATAATGCGATCGCCATGGTGAAGACGTTCCGTATTTTCAGCCGTACCGGCAATATGGTGTTCGAGAAAAAAGACTTTCTGCCCAACGATGAATCTCAGGGCTGGGACGGCACCTTCCGCGGGGAAGAGCTGGACCCCGGCGTATTTGTCTACATGGCTGAAATAGAGTTTGTGGATGGCAAAGAGGAAGTCTATTCGGGTGATGTGATGTTGATGCGGTAGCCCCGGAGCGCCGCTTTGAGGCGGCAGTGCTCTTGCTGTAAAGGAAGTTTGGCATGGCCGGAAGAATCCCTGCCTACCTGG